>DASZZH010000010.1 GCA_035543335.1 Burkholderiales bacterium | reverse complement strand
TCCCCAAGGGTTGCGGCCAAAAAGCGCGCCTGCTTTGTTGCTCGGCTTACTCGATGTCCCGGCATCGAGTTACGCCTCGCGTCGCGCATTCATCGCTTTTTGGCCAGCAACGCAAATCCGTTTCATTATGTTAGAGGCTCTCAATAATCATTCCCGCCGCAACGGTGTTTTGCGTGGCTTCATCGATCAGGATAAAGCTGCCGGTGGCGCGATTCCGGTCGTACGCGTCCCACATCAGCGGCTGCTGCACTTTTAATCTGACACACCCGATTTCGTTCATCCTGAGTTCCGTTATTCCGCCAACCCGCTCGAGGGTATTCACGTCCACCCGGTAATCCAGTTGCGAAACCAAGCCCTTCACCGTCTTGGTGGTGTGCTTGACGAAATATTTGCGGTGCACATCCAACGGCTGCTCGGAGAGCCAGCACAGCATGGCGCCGAATTCCCTGGTAGTCTGCGGCAGGTTGTCGCTTTTCACCAGCATGTCGCCGCGCGAAATGTCGATGTGATCTTCGATCTGCAGGGTGACGGACTGCGGCGCAAACCCCAACTCATGTTTGGCACTTAAGGTGGCGATTTCCTTCACCGCGGAGGTCAGCCCCGAGGGCAATACTGTGATCTTGTCGCCGACACGGATTTCGCCGGACTCGATGCGGCCCATGTAGCCGCGGAAATCCTGATAGGCGGGATCGGCGGGACGGCACACCCACTGCACCGGGAAGCGGAAGTCCTGGATGTTGATGTCGCTGGCGATCTCGACGGTTTCCAGCAGTTCCAGCATCGGCTTGCCCTCGTACCATTGCAAATTATCGCCACGCTCCACCACCATGTCGCCATGCAGTGCCGATATCGGAATGTAATGGATGTCATGAATGTTGAGCCGGTCGGCGAAAGCGGAAAAATCCTGCTTGATGACGTTGAACACGTCCTGCGAATAACCCACCAGGTCCATTTTGTTCACCGCCACCACCAAATGCGGAATGCCGACCAGCGACGCGATGTAGGCGTGGCGGCGCGACTGGGTAAGCACGCCCTTGCGCGCATCAATCAGAACCACCGCCAGATTCGCGGTGCTGGCGCCGGTCACCATGTTGCGGGTGTACTGCTCGTGGCCGGGCGTGTCGGCGATAATGAACTTGCGATTGGGCGTGGCGAAATAGCGGTAGGCGACGTCAATCGTGATGCCCTGCTCGCGCTCGGCCTGCAGGCCGTCGGTGAGCAGCGACAAATCCACCCCTTCCAGCCCTTTGCGCCGGGTGGTTTTTTCAATCGCCGTGAGCTGGTCTTCGAAAATGGATTTGGAATCGTAGAGCAGCCGGCCGATCAGCGTGCTCTTGCCGTCATCCACGCTGCCGGCGGTGATGAAGCGCGACAGCTCGATGTCCGGGAAAGCGATTTTTTCGATGGCCGACATCAGAAATAACCTTCTTTCTTTCTGAGCTCCATCGAGGCTTCGGAGGTCTGGTCATCCATGCGCGTTGCGCCGCGCTCGGTGATACGGGTGGCGGCGGTCTCGGCGATGATTTGTTCCACCGTCACCGCATCGGACTCTACCGGGCAGGTGCAGGTCATGTCACCCACGGTGCGGAAGCGCACCATGATGTTTTCCGTTTTCTCACCCGGCTGCGGCTGCACCAGGTAGGTGACCGGCAGCAGGCCGCTGCCGCGGCGGATCACCGCCCGCCGGTGCGCTCGGTAAATTATCGGAATTTCCAGCCGCTCCTGCAAAATGTACTGCCACACATCGAGCTCAGTCCAGTTGCTGATGGGGAACACCCGTATATGCTCGCCGGGATGAACCCTGGTGTTATAGAGATCCCACAGCTCGGGGCGCTGGTTTTTCGGATCCCATTGCCCGAATTCGTCGCGGAAGGAAAAAATCCGTTCTTTCGCGCGCGCTTTTTCCTCGTCGCGCCGCGCGCCACCGATGCAGGCATCAAACCCATGCTCGGCAATGGTGTCGAGCAAAGTCACCGACTGGGAGGCATTGCGGCTTTGGGTTTCGCTTTTCAGCACCACCCGTCCCATGCGCATCGATTCCTCGACCGAGCCCACGATCAGCCGCTCGCCCAGCTGCTCCACGCGATGGTCGCGGAAGGCAATCACCTCGGGGAAATTGTGCCCCGTGTCAATGTGCAGCAACGGGAAGGGGAAGTGCGCGGGGCGGAAGGCTTTCTCCGCGAGGCGCAGCAGCACGATGGAATCCTTGCCGCCGGAAAAAAGCAGCGCCGGATTTTTGCATTCCGCCGCGACTTCGCGCAGGATGTGGATGGATTCGCTTTCCAGCACCTCAAGATGGCTGAGATGATGCAAGCGCTCTTCCGCACCAGAAAGTTTCCGTTTGCGCAGTGCCGTCTGCCCGCTCATACCGCCTCGCTTTTGCGGTGCAACCCGCATTCCTTGTTTTTGGCATCCTCCCACCACCAGCGGCCGGCGCGGATGTCCTCGCCCGGCGTAATGGCGCGTGTGCAAGGCGCGCAGCCGATGCTGGCGTAACCCTTGTCATGCAGCGCATTGTAAGGCACGTTGTTGGCACGGATATAAGCCCACACTTCTTTTTCGGTCCAGTCGTAAAGCGGATTGAATTTATGCAACCCGTGATCCTTGTCGAATTCGGATTCGGGAGTGACGCCGCGCGTCACCGATTGCCCGCGGCGCATTCCGGTGACCCAGGCTTTCTTGCCAACAAGCGTGCGCTTGAGCGGTTCCACCTTGCGCATATGGCAGCAGGCCTTGCGCAGTTCCACGCTTTCATAAAACGCGTTCGGCCCGTGCTGCTGCACATATTGTTCCACCGCCTTAGCCTGCGGAAAATACACGCGCACCTTCACACCATAGCGTTCAGCGATTTTATTCATGAGCGCATAAGTCTCTTCAGGCAAACGGCCGGTATCCAGGGTGAAGATTTCAATTCCGGGGGCGAAGCGCACGATGAGATCAAGCAGCACCATGTCCTCAGCGCCAAAGCTGCTGGCGAAAGTGGCCGGTGCAAAGTCTTTCTCGATTTTCGAGAGCAGCGCCTTTACGCTTTCAGCTTTGCGCTCCGGAACCGCTCTCGCTTCAACAGAGAGCTGCGGATCGTTGCGGGTAATCATGGTCAGGCCGCGGCTGCCTGCGCCGCGGTGGGAATTACTTTCTGCGCCGCCAGCGGGGTCGGCAGCGCGCCTGAAAGATCGAGCTGGCGGTCGCGGCTGACACACAATTCGGCGACATCCACCGTCCAGCTATCCAGCTTAGCGAACAAGGGGTTGAGTTCTTTGTCCGTCCACTTCTCGGAATCGCGTGCAAACGCAGCACCAAACTCCGCCAGTTGCTCGCCCAGTTCGGGCTGGTCCGACAACAGGCCAACGAGTTCGGCGCCGAGATCGGCAAGGTTCTCCTGCTTGTTGTTGCCGCCCAGCAGGTGCACCACGCCCTGCCCGATCAAGCGGGCAATCGCTTCGGCGCATTTCACCGCCTCGCCATACTTGCGCTGGAACACCAGTGCATTGCGGTAGCCGCGCTCATGCGCCGCCTCAAAGAAGTTCGAGCCGACCAGCATTTGTGTAGCGCCGGCGCATTCCCCGCCACCCAGTTGGAGCACCTTGAAGTCCTGATTATCGCCATGGTCGCGCAACACCGATCCGACCTCCGTTTCCGGCACCTGCACCAAATCGGCAAGCAGCTCGTTGAAATACTCTATGCCGCGGCGGCGCGTCCAGTAGAAAAAGCTTTCTTTCGGCAGATGATCCTTGTCGAAAGCAAGCCGCACCCGCTCGAGCGCCGTTAGCACGCGCGCCGCAGGAACAGAAGGTCCCTTGATCGCGAGCCCTCCGCCGGCGAGACCATTGCCGCCGAAATATGTCTGGTAATGAGGAATGAGCTTGCCATGCATGCGCCTGCCCTCGCCGTAAATGCCAATATCTCCCATCTCAGGCTGGGCGCAGCCGTTGTGGCAGCCCGAGACGCGGATGCGCAAATCGCCGCCGACGGCGCTATAGAGCTTGGGGCCTAGGAAAGTCGAAGAGGTAATGCCCAGGCGGCAAGTTGAGGTGCCGGGGCAGGCCACCACGTTGTCGCCGGCCTCCGGCTCACGCAGTCCGAGCGCTGCAATCGCCTGACGCAGTGAATTCAGTTTCGCTTCGGGCACGTTTACCACCATCAGGTTCTGATCCTGGGTGGTGCGAATTTCATCCAAACCATGCTCCTGCAGCACCTTGGCCAGCCCTCGCAACTGCGTCGCGTTCAGGTTCCCAATCGGCGTGCTGATTGGCAGCACGAAAAGCCCGGGTTGCTTTTGCGGTACCACGTGGCGCGGTGCGCCTTGTCCGCAGATTTCGCCTTCACCGCCGGTTTTCCATTCGCCCTTGGGATAAGGCTGGTCGGCCAGCGCTTCCTTGATGCGCGCCAGCTCCTCGCGGTATTTCTCGCGGAAGCCGTCCGCGCCGAAGCGGTCCACCAGAAACTTGATGCGCGATTTGGCGCGCTTGACGCGGTCGGAATATTTGTTGTGCAACGTCACGATGGCTTCCATCGTGTGCAGCAAATCCTTTTCTTCGATGAATTCCTCGACCACGATGGCTTCGTGCGGCTTGTGGCCAAGCCCGCCGCCCGCCAGCACCTTGAAGCCGAAACGGTCGCCTTTCTTCACCGCGACAATGCCCATGCAATGCAGCATGCCTTGTGCGCAATCGGCCTCGCAGCCGGAGAAGCTGATTTTGAATTTGCGCGGCAGCTGCTGGTTGAGCGGATTACGCAGGAAATGCTGCACGGCGCCGTCCAGATGTTTGGTCACATCGGTATGCTCGCGCGGGCAGATTCCCGCCATCGGGCAGGCGGTGACGTTGCGGATGGTGTTGCCGCAGGCCTCGCGCGTGGTCAGCCCCGCACCGGCGAGATAACGCAGTACCGCTGGCGTGTGCTGCAGCGGCACGTAGTGCATCTGGATGTCCTGGCGCGTGGTGATGTGCACCACGTCGTGCTGTGAATATTTTTCCAGCATATCGGCGATGGCGTTCAACTGAGAGGAAAGCAGGCGGCCGCCGGGAATCTTGATGCGCACCATGTTGACGCCTTCCTGGCGCTGGCCGTACACGCCCATTTGCAGACGCGTCGCGGTGAAACGGTCAGCATCAATTTGCAGCCCCAGGAAACTCTCGACTGCCTGCTCGTAGCTTTCAATCTCCTCCGGATTTGCCAGATTATTAAGTTGGCTCATCGTCGTGACTCCTCAAAGGATTCAAATCTTCACCACACCAGCTTGCCGCCGATCAGCACCAGCATGCTGGCGAGAATCTGCCGCAACACCCGTTCCGGAATTCTCACGCTCATGTGACTCCCGAGATAAATTCCCGGCAGCGAACCCAGTAACAGGCTTCCCAGCAAGATCAAATCCACCGTGCCCAATGTCATGTGCCCAAGCCCCGCCACCGCCGTCAACGGCACCGCGTGGGCGATGTCGGTGCCGACGATTTTCACCGCCGGCAGCCGCGGGTAGAGGAAAGTCAGCGCCGCCACGCCCAGCGCGCCCGCGCCGACCGAAGAAATCGTCACCAAAACTCCAAGGACTAAACCGGTAACGATGGTGGCCGGAAGCGGATGGCGCTCGTGCCAGAGTTCGCCGACATGGTGCTTCACGAATTTCTGCAGCCGCTCGCGGAAAATCAGCACCAGCGCGGTAAGTATCAGCGCCACGCCCAGGGTGGTGGTAATCAGGGAATTAAAGTGTGTCGTCTCTACTGCATAACTTTTTAATGCCCAGACCGTAATCAGCGACGCCGGCAGGCTGCCCAAGGCGAGCAGTCCCACGATTTTCCAGTCCACGTTGCTGCGTCGGCCGTGCACCCAGACGCCGCCCATCTTGGTGATGGCGGCATAAAGCAAATCCGTGCCGACAGCAGTAGCCGGCGCAATGCCGAAGAACAGCACCAGCAGTGGCGTCATCAAGGAGCCCCCGCCCACACCGGTGAGCCCGACGATGAAGCCGACCACAAAGCCTGAAATCGTATATAAAAAATCCATAGTTTTCTAGTTGTTAGCAATTGCCGCCGGTTACCAGGAACGGCCGGAAAAAGCATCGTATCAGTCTCTATATATATTTCAAAATAACATTATGTTAGGATGTTATAACCTAGGGTTATTTGTAAAGGCAGCAAGGTATGAAGCTGCAGCAACTGCGCTACTTGTGCGAAGTCGTGCGCCAAGGCCTTAATGTCTCCGAAGCGGCGGAAAAACTGCACACTTCGCAGCCCGGCATCAGCAAGCAAATCCGGCTTTTGGAAGAAGAGCTCGGCGTGCAGATTTTCGTGCGCAACGGCAAGCGCTTGGTTGAAGTGACCCAGCCGGGCAAGGTAATCTACTCCATCGCGCAGCGCATCTTGCAGGAAACCGATAACTTGAAGCGCGTCGGAGAGGAATTCACCAATGAGGCGACCGGCAGCCTCACCATTGCCACCACCCACACCCAGGCGCGTTATGCGCTGCCGTCCACGGTGCGCAAATTCACCGCGATGTACCCCAAAGTAAAGCTTTCATTGCATCAGGGCAATCCGACGCAAATTTCGCAGCAGGTGGTCTCGGGCGAGGCCGACATCGCCATCGCCACCGAAGCGATTGAACTGTTTCAAGACCTGGTGATGCTCCCCTGCTACCAGTGGAACCGCTGCGTGGTTACGCCGCCGAAACACCCACTTTTGAATGAACGCACCCTCACGCTCGAAAACGTGGCGAAATATCCCATCATCACCTACGACTTCGCGTTTACCGGACGTTCAAAAATCAACCGCGCTTTCGCCGCAAGAAGACTCACGCCCAATGTGGTGCTGACCGCGATAGACTCGGACGTGATCAAAACCTACGTGGAGCTGGGATTGGGCGTGGGAATACTCGCGAAAATGGCGTTTGATCCGGAGCGCGACGAGAATTTGCGCGCCATTGACGCGAGCCATTTGTTTGAATCGAGCACCACGCGCATTGGCATCCGCCGCGGCGTGTATCTGCGCGGCTACGTCTACGACTTCATCGAACTCTTCGCGCCGCAGCTCACGCGCAAGGCGGTGGAAGCAGCAATGAGCGAAGCCAAGGGTTCAGATTATCAGTTATGAACGAAAATCCGAAGTCATACGCATCAACATTGCGCGCGACGAGATTTCGATCTCCTGCGGCGCGGCCATAGGGAAAAAGTTACTTAATATGTGTTTTTATTAGTCTTTTTCCTTAAGATGTTCGGCGACCGGAAGTTCCGAAAGCGGCTCGTTTTCCTCTGCGGCTTCGCGGGAATCCGACTCCAACTCCTGTTCGCGCAGCAGGGCGATGGCTTTTTCGATGACCTGCGAACGGGTTTTAAAGCCGTGCACCTTAAGGTATTCCCCGATGAATTTGAGCGAGGAAGTCTTAATCGAGATTGTCAGTTTTTTGGCGTGCATGAAAAACCTTGCCTAATTCCCAATAGCCTACCCTACCTCATGTTCAACCGCTATTCCGCCGCGCGCTTGCTGAAATCCTTTAAGCGAAAGCCCATCACCCACAGCGAAGCAAAGTACGACGCTGCGCCGAGCAAAACCACCCACGCGAGCTTCGCCGCCCGGCCCGCGGCGGCTTGAGCCAGCCACGCTGCGTCGGTTCCGGACGCAAGCCACAATACCGCCGCCATCACATAAATCGCCAGCAAAACTTTCAGCGTGAACGCCGCCCAGCCGGGCTGCGGCCGGTAGGCGCCGGACCGGCGCAAATAAAAATACAGAAGCCCAGCGTTCAAACACGCGCCCAGCGCAATCGCCAGGGCAAGTCCCGCGTGTTTCAAATGCCAGATGAAAATCAGATTCATGAGTTGCGTCGCGGCGAGCGTGACGATGGCGATTTTCACAGGCGTCTTGATGTTTTGCCTGGCGTAAAAACCCGGCGCCAGTACTTTAACAAAGATCATTCCCAAAAGCCCCACGCTGTAGGCGATGAGCGCCTGCCGCGTCATCCACACGTCGTTGGCGGTGAACGCGCCATAATAAAACAACGTGGCAATCAGCGGCACCGCAAGCAGCGCCAGGGCCGCCGCCGCGGGCAGCGCCAGCAATAAGGTAAGCCGCAGACCCCAGTCGAGAAGCTTGGTGTATTCTGCGCCGGATTGGTCAACATAATGTTTGGAGAGGCTGGGCAGCAGGATTGTGCCCAAAGCCACGCCCAGCATGCCGGCGGGAAATTCCATCAGCCGGTCGGCGTAATACAGCCAGGACACGCTCCCCGTCACTAGAAACGAAGCAAAAATGGTGTTGATCAGCAGGCTCAACTGGCTGATGGAAACGCCGAACACCGCCGGCCCCATGAGCTTGAGAATACGCCACACCCCTTCGTCGCGGAAATTGAGCCGGAAGCGCGGCAGCAAGCCCAGGCGTGCGAGATGCGGGATTTGAAATGCAAGCTGCAGCACCCCGCCGATGAACACCGCCCAGGCCAGCGCTTTCACCGGCGGGTTCACATAGGGCGCAAGCCACAAGGCGCAGGCGATGAACGAAAGATTAAGCAGCACCGGGGTGAACGCCGGCACCGAAAACTTGCTCCAGGTGTTGAGGATGCCTCCGGCCAGCGACACCAGCGAGATAAACAAAATATAGGGGAAGGTGATGCGCAGCAGCTCCACCGTGATGGCGAATTTATCGGGCATGGCGGAAAATCCCGGCGCGCTGATGTAAACAATGACGGGCGCCGCCACCACTCCGAGCGCCGTCGCCACCAACAAGGCGAGCGCGAGTGTTCCCGAGACATGGTCCACCAGAAGCCGGGTCGCGGCCTCGCCGCGCTGGTTCTTGTATTCGGCGAGTATCGGCACGAAAGCCTGCGAGAACGCGCCTTCGGCAAACAGCCGGCGCAGCAGATTGGGGATGCGGAAAGCGACGAAGAACGCGTCGGCGAACAATCCCGCCCCGAAAATCCGGGCGATCACAGTGTCCCTGACAAAACCCAGGATGCGGGAGATCAGGGTCATGCTACTGACCGTGGCGAGTGTCTTTAACAAATTCATAGCGGGCCCGGATGGTGGTTGCAAAGAAGCCCGAACAAACGTATCATTTCGCCCTTTCACGGTTTTAGGTGTTTACATGGCCAATATCGCATCCGCCAAGAAACGTGCCCGGCAAGCCGAGACGCGGCGCCAGCACAACGCGGGACTGCGCACCGAGCTACGCACCGCCATCAAGAATGTGCGCAAAGCCATTGCTGCCGGCGACAAGGCCGCGGCGCAAGCCGCTTTCAAGCAGGCCGTGCCGGTGGTGGATTCCATCGCCGACAAAAAAATCGTTCACAAGAACCACGTCGCCCGCCACAAGAGCCGCCTGTCACAAGCCATCCGGGCAATGGCTTAAGTACCTCTTCGCACAACCCGCTTATTCCGGATTTTCGTGTTGGTGGTGAGTCCTTGCGTCCGTTCGCTCTGAGCGCGTCGAAGAGCGAACGGAGCCAAATGTATTGCCAATAACTCAGCCGGCCAGTCGCTGGGCCGGAAGATCTGACAGTTTACGGTGATCCCATGGATGATGATTTCCGCCGGCAAACTGTTGGAAGTAGTTTTTGGCACGGCTCATTATAACCGGGGCTTGCATTGCGCACGCATTTGGCGCATAAAGCGTCTTTTTTAATCCGCAACAGTCATGCGCAAGCCGGTAAGCCGCATCCTCGTCATCAACGACGAAAAACTGGTCCTGAAGGAGCTCATCAAGGGCCTTAATGCCGCGGCGCGCGCGCTCGATAATCCTCTCGGCATCACTTTCACCGGCGTCGCCACCGTGCGCGAGGCGCTGCGCGCGATTGAAGAAGACGGCGACCTGCAGGCAGTGGTGGTGGACGACACGCTCTACACCCTGAAAAATGACGGACAGAACAGCTCGCGCTCCAAGCAGATGTCGGCGCTGAAGCTGGTGCAGCGAATCACCCGCTTCCGTCCCGAGCTTGACGTCTACATCCTGATCGCCAAGGAGCAGGAAGACCAGGTGGTGGGCACGCTGTTCGCGGAATCAGTTGATGGTTATTTTTACCGCGAAGAGCGCGATTACCGCGGCATGTACCGGATTCTCAATGCGCAAATTCAGGAGAAAGCGCACACGCCGTTTTACGACCAGTTGAAAAGCTATGTGCTGATGGCCAAGGACGCCTGGCATTCGCCGGGGCACTCCAGTGGCGACAGTTTGCGCGACAGCCCGTGGATCAGCGATTTCTACGAATTCACCGGCGAGCATGTGTTCGATGCGGATTTGTCGGTGTCGGTGCCGATGCTCGATTCGTTGATGCAGCCCACCGGCGTGATTCTGGAGGCGCAGAAAATCGCAGCCAAGGCTTTTGGCGCACGGCGCACGTTTTTCGCCACCAACGGCACCTCCACCGCCAACAAGGTGATTTTCCAGACGCTGATCGCTCCCGGCGAAAAGCTTTTGTTCGACCGCAACTGCCATAAATCCGTGCACCACGGCGTGGTGCTCTCCGGCGCGCATCCGGTTTATCTCGATTCCTCGGTCAACCGCAAATTCGGACTGTTCGGCCCGGTGCCGAAGCGCACCATTCTGAAAGCCATCGAGGAGCATCCCGATGCCGAAGCACTGGTGCTGACCAGCTGCACTTACGACGGCTTGCGCTACGATTTGAAACCCATCATCGATGCCGCGCACGCAAAAGGCATCAAGATGGTGATAGACGAAGCCTGGTACGGCTTTGCGCGCTTTCACCCCGAGTTCCGTCCCACCGCGCTGGAAGCCGGCGCCGATTACGCCACGCAAAGCACGCACAAGGTGCTCTCGGCGTTTTCGCAAGCCTCGATGATTCACGTCAACGACCCGGATTTCAAGGAGCACATCTTCCGCGAAAACTTCAACATGCACGCCTCCACTAGTCCGCAATACACGATGATCGCGAGCCTCGACATCGCGCGCAAGCAGGCGGTGATGGAAGGCTACAAGCTGCTCTCGAGAACGCTGGGACTGGCGAAGGAACTGCGCGAGCAAATCAATTCCACCGGGGTGTTCCGCGTGCTCGAGCTCGACGATCTGCTGCCCGACGAAGTGAAAACGGACAACATCCGGCTCGACCCCACCAAGGTCACCGTGGACATTTCGCGCTGCGGCTATACCGTGGAAGATTTGCAGCGCGAACTGTTCGACCGCTTCAACATCCAGGTGGAAAAATCCACGTTTAATACGCTGACGCTGCTCCTTACCATTGGCACCACGCGCAGCAAGGTGTCGCGCCTGTATGACGCTCTGATGCGCGTCGCGCGCGAGGGCCGCGCGCCGCGCCGGCTTTATGTGACGCCTGAAATCCCGCGCTTCACCCACCTCAAGTACCTGCCGCGCGACGCTTTCTATTGCGGCGGGGAACTCTCGCCGCTGGTGGACGAGAAAGACCGGGTCAATACCGCGCTCTCCGGCAAGGTCTGCGCCGACCAGATCGTCCCCTACCCGCCCGGCATTCCGGTGCTGGTGCCGGGACAGATGATTACCACCGAAACCATCCACTACCTGGTGGGTTTGCTGCGCAGCCAGAAACGGGTCGAGCTGCACGGCATTGTTTTCGACGGTTATCTGCCCACCCTGCGCACTCTCACCAAAGCCGAGGAAAAGAGTCTGAGCGGCTGCGTGAATAATTTTCTTGCAACAAGCGTATAATTTAACGAAGATATTGATTTGATAAACCCCGGCACACGGCGGCGCATGCTCCCGTGTGCATTTGTTTTTCGGTAAACGTTATGTCGCATCTGATGAACACCTATACCCGGTTGCCGGTCGCCTTCGTCCGTGGCGAAGGCGTATGGTTGTGGGACGGGCAAAACAAACGCTACCTCGACGCCGTCGCCGGCATCGCGGTGAACGGTCTCGGCCATGCGCACCCCAAATTGGTAAAAGCGCTCGCCGAGCAGGTGCATACGCTGATTCACACCTCCAATCTGTACCAAGTGCAAAAGCAGGAAGAATTGGCGGCAAGGCTGGCCGGCCTCGCTCATATGGACCAGGTGTTTTTCTGCACTTCGGGGGCGGAAGCCAATGAAGCGGCGATCAAGCTGGCGCGGCTATATGGCCACCAGAAAGGCATCGATAATCCAACCATCATCGTCATGGAAAAAAGTTTCCACGGGCGCACCATGGCGACGCTCTCCGCCACCGGCTCGCGGCGGGTGCAGGCGGGGTTTGAGCCGCTGATGGGCGGCTTTGCGCGCGTTCCCTACAACGATGTGGATGCGGTGGCGCAAGTGGCGAGCCACAACAAAAACATCGTCGCCGTGCTGGTGGAACCGATTCAGGGCGAAGCCGGGATACGCGTGCCGCTGCCCCTGCCCGCCTACTTCCAAGGCCTGCGCCGCGTTTGCGACGAGCACGGCTGGCTGTTGATGCTTGACGAAGTGCAAAGCGGCATCGGCCGCACCGGCAAATGGTTCGCTCACCAGCATTCGGGAATCACGCCGGAGGTGATGACGCTCGCCAAGGGTCTGGGCTCGGGCGTGCCGATTGGCGCGTGTCTTGCGGCAGGCCAGGCCGCCGATGTGTTCAAGCCGGGCAATCACGGTTCGACTTTCGGCGGGAGCCCACTCGCCTGCACCGCGGCGCTCACCACATTGGCGGTTATTGAAGAAGAAAACCTGATGCCGCATGCGGTGAAGCTCGGCGAATTCATCCGCAATGGTTTTGCGGAGAAGCTCGCGGGCGCGAAAGACGTGGTGCAAATCCGCGGCGAAGGCTTGATGATAGGCATCGAGCTCGCGCAGCCTTGCGGCGATCTCGTCAAGCTGGCGCTCGAACAAGGCTTGCTCATTAACGTGACTGCGGAAAACGTGATCCGGCTGTTGCCGCCGCTGGTCATGCGCGAAGCCGAGGCGCAGCAACTCATCGACATATTAAGCGGCCTCATTCGGCAATTTGTGGAACCGGGCGCCGCGGCCCAGGCCCGCGCCTGAGACACCGCCCATGCAGGTCAGACATTTTCTCCAATTCAAGGATTTCGAGCTCCACGAGTTCGAGTATCTGTTCGAGCGCGCGCGCACCCTCAAGGCCAGGCAAGCGCGCGGGGAACTTTATCAGCCGCTTATCGGTAAAACCATGGCGATGATCTTCGAGAAAAGCTCGACGCGCACGCGCGTCTCCTTCGAGACGGGCATGAACCAGCTGGGCGGCTCGGCGATGTTTCTTTCCCCGCGTGACACCCAGCTTTCGCGCGGCGAACCGATCGAGGACGTGGCGCAGGTGCTGTCGCGCATGGTGGACATCGTGATGATCCGCACTTACGATCAGAGCATCATCGAGCGCTTTGCCGGGCATTCGCGGGTGCCGGTGATTAACGGGCTCACCAACGAATATCACCCCTGCCAGATCCTCGCCGATATTTTTACCTACATTGAGCACCGCGGCTCGATACGCGGCAAGACCGTGGCTTGGGTGGGCGATTCCAACAACGTGTGCAACTCCTGGCTGCAGGCGGCGAAGCTGTTCGACTTCAATTTCCATGTGGCCACCCCGCCTGGATATGAACTCGAGCCCGGGCGCGGGGAAAGCTACGCCAGCATGCACCTCGAATGTTTCACCGACCCGCACGATGCGGTGCGCGGCGCCGATTTGGTTACCACCGACGTCTGGACCAGCATGGGCTATGAAAGGGAAACCAAAGAGCGCAAGAAAGTCTTCGCCGATTTCCGCGTGGACGAGGAAATGATGGCGCTCGCCAAGCCCAACGCGTTGTTCATGCACTGCCTGCCCGCGCACCGCGGCGAGGAAGTGGCGGCGGAAGTCATCGACGGCCCGCAAAGCGCGGTGTGGGACGAGGCGGAGAACCGGCTGCACACGCAAAAGGCTTTGATGGAATATTTGCTGTTAGGAAAAATCAAATGAGCGACATCAAAAAAGTGGTGCTCGCCTATTCCGGCGGGCTGGACACCTCGGTCATTTTGAAATGGCTGCAGGACACCTATAAATGCGAGGTGGTGACCTTCACCGCCGACATCGGCCAGGGCGGGGAGCTGAAGCCAGCGCGCGCCAAGGCGCAGCAGCTCGGGGTCAGGGAAATATTCATCGTTGACCTGCGCGAGGAATTCGTGCGCGATTTCGTGTTTCCGATGTTCCGGGCGAACGCCAGCTACGAGGGGGAATACCTGCTCGGCACTAGCATCGCGCGGCCGCTGATCGCCAAATGGCAAATCGAAATCGCGCGGCAGACCCAGGCGGATGCGGTGGCGCATGGCGCTACCGGCAAGGGCAATGACCAAGTGCGCTTCGAGCTCGGCTATTACGCGCTCGAGCCCAACATCCGGGTGATTGCGCCCTGGCGCGAATGGGACCTCACCTCGCGCGAGAAACTGCTGGCGTATGCGAAAAAACACGGCATTCCGGTCGAGGCGCAGCAGCCGGGCGGCTCGCCTTACAGCATGGACGCCAACCTGCTGCATATTTCCTACGAGGGCCGCAGACTGGAAGATCCATCCAAGGAACCGGAAGAAAGCATGTGGCGCTGGACGGTGGCGCCGGAAAAGGCGCCGGACCAGCCGGAATACCTCGAGCTGGAATATGAAAAAGGCGACATCGTCGGCGTCAACGGCGTGCGGCTCACCCCCGCCGAAGCGCTGGGAGCGCTCAATCGCGCCGGCGCCAAGCATGGCATCGGGCGGCTGGACCTAGTGGAAAACCGCTACGTCGGCATGAAATCGCGCGGCTGCTATGAAACGCCGGGCGGCGCCATCATGCTCAAGGCGCACCGGGCGATTGAGTCCATCACACTCGACCGCGAGGTGGCACACCTTAAGGATGATCTGATGCCGCGCTACGCCTCGCTGATTTACAACGGTTATTGGTTCAGCCCCGAGCGCCAGCTGTTGCAGCAGATGATTGACGCCTCGCAGACCGGCGTGAACGGCACGGTGCGGGTCAAGCTGTACAAAGGCAACGTAGCCGTCGCCGGCCGCCAGTCCAAGACCCATTCGCTGTTCGATCCGAAAATCGCGACCTTCGAGGACGACCAAGGCGCCTATAACCAGAAGGACGCGGCGGGCTTCATCAAGTTGAATGCGCTCAGGCTGCGCATCGCCGCGAAGCTGAAAAATAAGTCGTGAACCACCAAAACATTAAAGACAAAAGCATTGGCCACAGAGGACACAGAGCACACAGAGGTAAGGCAGAACTTGTCAGTTTTTCTCCGCGCTCTCTGTGAACTCTGTGGCTGAAGACTGCAGGTTGTGCTGATTGGCCACAGAGAACACAAAAGCACAGCGAGTAAGACAGGATTGTTAGTTCTTTCTCTGTGATCTCTGTGTCCTCTGTGGCTGAAGATTTTTGGTTTTTTCTGTCCACCGTGCGGTGATTGCGGGTAAAGGAATGAATCATGCCGTCATTCGACATCGTCTCCCAAGTCAACAAACAGGAAGTAAAAAACGCGGTAGACCAGTGCAACCGCGAAATATCCAACCGTTTCGACTTCAAGGGCTCGGAGGCCCGGGTGGAACAGAACGAATATGTTCTTAGCGCTTTCGCCGACGATGAATTCAAGCTGGGCCAATTGCTCGACGTGCTGAACGGCAAGCTCGCCAAGCGCGGCGTCGACACCCGCTGCATGAGCAAAGGCTCCATTGAAAATATCAGCGGCGGCAAGGTCAAGCAGATCCTCACCCTCAAGGTCGGAGTGGAGACCGAGCTCGCCAAGAAAATCGTCAAGCTTATCAAGGACAGCAAGCTTAAGGCGCAGGCGGGCATCCAGGGCGACGCGGTGCGCGTCACCGGCGCCAAGAAAGACGCGCTGCAAGAGGCCATCCAGCTGGTGCGCAAATCTGTCACCGACTTCCCGTTGCAGTTCATTAACTTCCGGGAGTAGACAGCGCCTGCTACTTCTCTTACGATTGCCCGGAATAGTCTGGTGTTATTCCAAATGCATTCAAAGGGAGTTGAACATGCGCAAACAACAAGTGGCAGCAGCCCGGGAATGGACCGAAGAGCGGCGCAAGGTCTTGC
Source organism: Burkholderiales bacterium (assembly GCA_035543335.1). Lineage (NCBI taxonomy): Bacteria > Pseudomonadati > Pseudomonadota > Betaproteobacteria > Burkholderiales > Burkholderiales bacterium. Next base: position 24,130 of record DASZZH010000010.1, on the reverse strand, counting down.
TGGTGGAAATTAGGCAGCGGCCCGCGCACGAAGCGGTCAAGCTCCTAAAAAACAAACCTGCCGATCTCGTCGCCAAGCTGCTCATCGAGCTTAACCCGGGCACCACCCAGTCGCTACTCCAAGAATTTTCCAGCAGGCTGGCCGAGGAGGTTCTCAAGGCCGCGCCTCCCGAATACGCACGTCAGTGGCTGTGCAACAAAGCCTACCCCGAAGGCAGCCTCGGCAAGCTGATGGATCCGGCTTTTGCCGTATTCAGCCCGCAACTCACCGTAAACGAAACCATCAAGAAACTGCGCCACTTGATTAAAACCGTCTTCATCACCTACGGCTATGTTACGGATGAAAGCGGCAAACTGCTTGGCATCATCACCATGCGCGACCTGTTGTTCGCCGAAAAATCACAACGGCTGGAAGAGCTGATGCTGAGGGACGTGTTTTTCCTAAAACCGGAGATGCCCTTGGCGGGCGCGATGAAGCTCGTCCTCAACTACCATTTTCCGGTGTATCCGGTGTGCGACGAACAGGGACACCTGGTGGGGCTGGTGCGCGGACAGGCGATGTTTCTGGCCGAAGCGTTTGAAATCAGCGCCCAGCCCGGCATCATGGTCGGCGTGGAAAAAGAGGAGCGACTTTCCACGCCCTGGCTGAGCAGCTTCAAGTTCCGCCATCCCTGGCTGCAGTTCAACCTGCTCACCGCGTTTCTTGATGCCGTGGTGGTCGGGCTGTTCCAGGACACGCTGGACCGGCTGGTCATTCTGGCACTGTTCCTGCCGGTGCTCGCCGGGCAATCAGGCAATACCGGCTGCCAAGCGCTGGCAGTCACCCTGCGCGGCATGACCCTGGGTGAACTCAAGGCGGGCCAAGAGAAAGTGCAGGTCACGAAAGAAGCCTGGCTCGGGCTATTGAACGGAACTCTTGTCGGGCTGACCGCCGGCATCGGGATGTACATAACCGGAGTGCTGCAAAGCAATCCTCACGCTGTCTTACTGGGTTTGGTGGTGTTTCTCGCTATGGTGGGCAGCTGCGTCGCCAGCGGTATTTCCGGCGCCATGGTGCCGATTACCCTGAAAAAACTGGGGGCCGATCCGGCGGCAGCGTCGAGCATTTTCCTCACTACCGCCACCGACATTACCAGCATGGGGCTGTTACTGTGGCTTGCCACTGTGCTGATCAAGGCGTAAGCCCCTTGAGCCAGCGGCGGTAAAGCCGGTCGGCGACGCGGTGCAGTTTGGAAATGCGGGTAGGCAAGTCTGTTTGCATGGCCTGTGCCGACTGCACCGCGGGGCCGGGGCTCGAGGCGATTTCGCGCGCCCCGGTTTCACACCAGCTTTTAATCAGTTCCGGCGTCATTTCCACATGGCATTGCAAACCCAGATGCTGGCCCAGCACAAACGCCTGGTTTTCGCACCAGGGACTGGAAAGAATGCGCTCTGCTTGTTGCGGAAGGGTGAAAGTTTCGCCATGCCAATGAAACGACAGGAACGATTTGAGCGAATCACCCAGCCAGTCTCGGGCCGCGGGATTGTCCTCCACTTTCACTTCACCCCAGCCGATTTCCTTGACCGGATTTTTGGTGACCCGCCCGCCCAGGGCTTTGGACATGAGCTGTCCGCCCAGACAGTGGCCAAGCACCGGAATCCCTTCACCCGCGGCGTGTCGAATCAGGGCGAGCACCTGCCGAATCCACGGCAAATCGTCGTTGACGCTCATCGGCCCGCCCATGAAGACGAGCCCGCAGTACTCCTGCGGCTGCCGCGGGACGGCCTCGCCCACGTCGATCTTGATAAGCTTCCAGGGAATCGCGTGATTTTCAAGAAATGTGGCAAAATAACCTGGCCCCTCGCTGGGCGCATGGCGGAAAATAGCAACGGGTTTCACTGCGGAGTTTCTATGTTTAGCAAATTAGCCAATAAGGAGCCTCTGATTAAGTCCTCCGCGAATTGCGTTGCTGGCAAAATGCGGATGGATACGAGGCGCGCGACGAAGGTCGTAGCCGGAACTACGACACCGAGGAGCGCAACGACGCAGACGCCGCATTTTACCGCAACCCGGAGGGACGGGGCTTGTTCGGGCGGTCTGCTTTGTCGCTCGGCTTGCCAAGGGGAATGGCCATTGGCTGCGCCTCGCTTCGCGCATCCCATCCCGGAAAGCCGCCGTCGCAACCGCGTGGGACTTAATCAGAGGCTCCTCAGTCTGACTTGCCTGCTTTTCCTATTCATCCCGGGCCTGGCTTCCGCCATGGATGTGAACGTCGTCGGGCTTTTCCCGGGCAAGGTGGTGGTGACCATCGACGGCGGCAAACCGCGCACCTTGAGCAACGGCCAGACCTCTCCGGAGGGAGTGAAACTGATCAGCGCCAATTCCGAATCAGCGGAATTTGAAATCGACGGCAAGCGGCAGGTGCTGGGCCTTGGCCAGGCCATCACTGCGAATTTTGCCGCCACCGAAAATGCCAGCGTCACTCTGTTTGCCGACTCAAACGGACACTTTTTTTCGGAAGGCAGCGTCAACGGCGCGCCGGTAAAATTCCTAATCGATACCGGCGCGACCATGATTTCGATTTCCAGCGTTGAGGCCAAGCGGCTGGGCATCAATTACCTCAAAGGGCAGCGCGGCCTGGTTTCCACCGCCAACGGCGTTGTTCCGGTCTATACGGTGAAGCTGGACGAGGTGAAGCTTGGCGACATTTCCATGAACAACGTCGATGCGCAGGTACACGAAGGCAATGCCCTGCCGCTAGCGCTGCTGGGAATGAGCTTCCTGAACCGCGTGGAAATGAAGCGTGAAGGCACGCAGATGACGCTGATCAAACGGTACTGATCAGCTTTTAGTTTCCGCTGACCGTCTGGATGTACCCATCCGCCATGCTGTGCTTTTTCTTGTCGCGCTGAATCAGCGCGTAAGCCGAGTGGTTGTGGATGGATTCAAAGTTCTCGGACTCGACGACATAAGCGTCGATGCGCTTGTCTTTATTGAGCTTTGACGCGATGTCGCGCACCATGTCCTCCACGAACTTGGGATTGTCGTAGGCGCGTTCGGTCACGTACTTCTCGTCGGGACGCTTAAGCAGGCCGTAGAGCTCGCACGACGCACTCTTTTCCACGTAGCGCACGATTTCCTCGATCCACACGAAGTCATTGGTGCGCGCGGAGAGCGTCACATGCGAGCGCTGGTTGTGCGCCCCGCGCTCGGAAATCTTCTTCGAGCAGGGGCACAGGCTGGTCACCGGCACCACCACCTTCATCAGAAACCGGTATTGGCCGCCTTTGATTTCACCGACGAAAGTCACGTCGTAATCAAGCAGGCTTTCCACGCCGGAAACCGGCGCCGCCTTGTTGATGAAATAAGGAAAATTCATCTCGATATGCCCGGCTTCGGCTTCCAGTTTCTCCACCATTTCGCGCAGGATGGCCTCGAAGGATTCCACCGAAATTTCGCGCTCGTGGCTGTTCAAAATCTCCACGAAGCGCGACATGTGCGTGCCCTTGAACCTGTGCGGCAGGTCCACGTACATGTTGAACGTGGCGATGGTGTGCTGCACACCCCCGCTCTTGTCGGCCACTTTCACCGGATGGCGGATGGCCTTGATTCCCACCTTGTCGATGGAAAGATGGCGCGTATCGGGCGTGCTTTGCACGTCCGCTATGGCGGAAACCACGGGGTCGGGATAGTTCATGTTTAATCCTTTTCGCCTTTAATTCACTCGAGCATTATAGCGCGGTCCAATCGTTGAATAAACCACTCGTGTATTGCCTGTTTATGACCGGCTGCCCGCGCCGGGGTTCAATCCGGGAAATCAGAACTGCCGCAATACAATAAAGTCGGCCAGCTGGCGCAGACGGTTCGCACTCACGCCAAAACCCTCGAGCGCCTGCATTGCATCGCCGCGCAACTGGCTGGCGAGTTCGCGCGCCGCGGCCGCGCCCACGATGCTCACATAAGTCGGCTTGTTGCTGTCGGCATCCTTGCCCGCGGTCTTGCCCAGGGTCGCGGTGCTGGCTTCGGCATCGAGCACGTCATCCACCACCTGGAAAGCCAGGCCTATGCATTTGGCGAAATGGTCGAGTTTGTTGAGCTGCTTCTGCTCGAGACTGTTGCCGCAGTGGACGCCGAGCAGCACCGCGGCGCGAATCAGCGCCCCGGTTTTGTGGATGTGCATGAATTCGAGTTCAGGCAGCGTCAACGCTTTGCCGACGCTTTCCAAATCCACCGCCTGGCCGCCGGCCATGCCGCGCGAGCCGCTGGCGGCGGCGAGCAGCTTCAGCATCTCCAGTTGCCGCGCCGGGTCATCAGCCAGCCGGTATTCGGAAAGAAGCTGAAACGCCAGGCTTTGCAGGCTGTCGCCGACGAGGAGCGCGGTGGCTTCGTCGTATTCGACATGGCAGGTGGGCTTGCCGCGCCGCAAGCTATCATCGTCCATGCACGGCAGATCATCGTGCACCAGCGAGTAAGCGTGGATCAGTTCCACCGCCGTAGCGGCAATCACCACCCGCTCGGGATCGGCGCCGGCCAGCTCGCCGGCAGCGAAAGCCAGCAGTGGCCGAACCCGCTTGCCGCCGCCCAGCACCGCGTAGCGCATTGCCTGGTGCAGGCGCTTGGGCGCCACATCCGCGGCGGGGAGCAGCGACCCCAGCGCGGATTCGGTGCGCGCCTGCCTGTCGCGCGCCCATTCCTGAAAGTCATCCGTTGGTATCGTCGGCACCGGAGAAATTTTTCAGCGTGTCGGCTTCGAGAATTTTGACCTGCTGCTGCGCTTTAGCAAGCGCGCCCTGACAGTATTTGAGAAGCTCCGCACCGCGCTTGTAGGCGGTCAAAGACTGTTCGAGCGGCAGCTGCCCCGCCTCCATGCTGGCGATGATGCTCTCCAGCTCGGTGAGCGCGGTTTCAAAGGTCTGGGGTTTGGTTTTGGCCATTAGGGAACCTCTGATTAAGTCCTCCGCGAATTGCGTTGCTGGCAAAATGCGGACGTATGCGAGGCGCGCGACGAAGGTCGTAGCCGGAACTACGAGGCCGAGGAGCGCAACGACGCAGACGCCGCATTTTACCGCAACCCGGAGGGACGGGGCTTTCCGGGCGGTCTGCTTTGTCGCTCGGCTTGCCAAGGGGGTCTGGCCATTGGCTGCGCCTCGCTTCGCGCATCCCATCCCGGAAAACCGCCGTCGCAACCGCGTGGGACTTAATCAGAGGTTCCTTAAGAGAAAGTAACGGGGGCGAACGGTAAAAATAGCGCACTCGCCGCTCGTTGGTCAATGAAAAAACTTTAAAGAGGGCGATAAAAATCCTTGCACTTTGCCCGGTTTTCCTTAGAATAGCGCCAGTTTATAGGCAACCGGCGTTGGGGGTAATGGTTTCAATACTTATGCTTTGCCAATATGGGAGGCGTGGACATGTCTAATCTGGCTCAAGTTTCGGCCTTGACCGCGACCGAGTCGCAGCTTCCGGTCAGCTGGTATTTCGATCCGCGCATTGCCGAAGCCGAAAAGGCCCTCCTGTTCGACGCCGGCCCGCGCTATATCGGCCACCAGCTGATGGTCCCCAACCTCGGCGATTACCATGTTCTCGACTGGTTGAACGACTCCAAGTCGCTGGTACGCAGCGAGAACGGCATCGGGCTGATTAGCAACATCTGCCGCCACCGCCAGTCGGTGCTGCTCAAGGGCCGCGGCAACTCCAGGAACATCGTCTGCCCGCTGCACCGCTGGACCTACGCGCTGGATGGTAAATTGCTGGGCGCCCCGCATTTCCCAGCCACGCCCTGCCTGAATTTGCCGAAAACCGCGCTGCAGCACTGGAACGGCATGCTGTTTGCCGGCCGCCGCGCTGTGGCGCAAGACCTCGCCAAACTCGGCGTAATGAATGAACTTGATTTTTCCGGCTACCGCTTCGACCGGGTGGTGGTCGTGGATTATGCCTTCAACTGGAAGACCTTTATCGAAGTCTATCTTGAGGATTACCACGTCGTGCCCTATCACCCCGGCCTCGGCAGCTTCGTCGACGCCAGCGACCTGAAATGGGAATTCGGCGAGTGGTACAACGTCCAGGTCGTCGGCGTTAATCAGAAACTCGCCAAGCCCGGCACCTCGGCGTATGAAAAATGGCATCAAGAGGTATTGAAATACCGCCACGGCGAAGAGCCGCCGCATGGCGCGATCTGGTTCACCTATTACCCGAACATCATGGTCGAATGGTATCCGCATGTGCTGGTCATCAGCACCGTCCACCCGCGCGGGCCGGAAGCCTGCACCAATGTCGTCGAGTTCTATTACCCTGAGGACATCGTCCTGTTCGAACGCGAATTCGTCGAAGTGGAGCAACGGGCTTACAATGAAACCGCCGTTGAAGACGAGGAAATCTGCCGGCGCATGACGCAAGGCCGCAAGGCGTTGTATCTCGCCGGCGAGAACGATGCCGGCCCCTACCAATCGCCTATGGAAGACGGCATGCAGCACTTCCACGAGTTTCTGCGGCGGCAACTCGCCGGCCAGATTTAGCATGGTGTATTCCTCTCCTCACCCCTTACTCCTCACTCCTCACACTTCTTGATGCAATCCCTGTGGATGCTGGCAGCGGGCCTGCTGTTCGCCTGCATGAGTGTGTTCGTCAAACTGGGCGCGGCACATTTTTCCAGCGCCGAATTGGTGTTTTACCGCTCCGTCATCGGGCTCGCGGTAATTTACGCGATTACCCGGCACCAGCGGCTGCCGCTTGCCACCCGGCACTGGAAAATGCATCTGGCGCGCAGCCTTTCGGGTTTCGTCGCACTCCTTCTCTACTTCTACGCCATTAGCGCCCTGCCGCTCGCCACGGCGGTTACGCTCAATTACACATCACCGCTGTTTCTTGCGCTGCTGACCACGTTGTGGCTCAAAGAGCGCGCGCACTGGCTGTTGGTGCTGGCCATCATCCTGGGATTTGCCGGAGTTGTCCTGCTGCTCAAACCCACGCTCGGCCGTGATCAACTCTTCGCCGGCTTGCTCGGGCTGGTTTCCGGCTTTCTTGCCGGCATCGCTTATTTCAATATCAAGCAGCTTGGAGAAATCGGCGAGCCTGAATGGCGGGTGGTGTTTTATTTCACCTTGTTGTGCACGGTCGGCGCGGGAATATGGATGCTGCTGAACACCTTCCACAGCGTGAACCGGGAAAGCCTGCTTATTTTGCTCGGGTTGGGCACGACCGCAACCCTGGCGCAGCTTGCCATGACTCGCGCCTACGGCAAGGGTAAGACTCTGGTTTCCGGCAGCCTTGCCTACAGCACGGTGGTGTTTGCTTCGCTGTTCGGCATGGTAGTGTGGGGGGAAATGCTGCCCGTTAGCGGCTGGCGGCATCCTCAGCATCAAGGCCGCGCCGCTGCGCGGCATGCCGGACGAATAACGTTGCCGCAGCCGCCGTTGTTGCCTAATATGAAAGAGAGGCCGCGATGATCTCAATCCAACATGCAGGCCACCTGGTCATCGCCAACGTTCTGGGCGAATTCACCCTTGCCGACTACCGGGAATTCGAAGAGCGCGTGCTGGAAAAACTGCGTTCCGGCAAAAAAGTCAACTTGCTGATTGATCTGCGCGACATGGTGCGCTACACGCTCGACGTGGCGTGGGAGGATATCCGCTTCACCCACAGCCACGAGCATGATTTCGGAAAAATCGCGGTCATCACCGACAATCAGTGGCTGACATGGAGCGCCTGGTTCTCACGTCTGTTCGTGGATGCCGATATCCAAGTGTTTGAGGACGACCGCGCGGCGCAGGACTGGCTTAAAGCCACTTGAATGCTATGGCCCATACCACACTTGTCTCGACCAGCCTGCTCGTAAAGCATCTCGATGATCCGCGCTGGGTGATTTGCGATTGCCGCCACGACCTTGCCGACCCCGGCGCGGGGCGCCGCGCTTACGTTGCCGCGCACATTCCTTCGGCGCGGTTCGTGAATCTGGATGCCGACCTTTCGGTGCCGTCCACCGGAAGCAATGGCAGGCATCCCCTGCCTTCGCCCGAAAAATTCTGCAAGACACTCGGCAAGCTCGGCATTGACCGCGAAAAACAAGTCGTGGCCTACGACAGCGCGGGCGGCGCGTTCGCCGCGCGGTTGTGGTGGATGCTGCGCTGGCAAGGACATTCCCGGGTCGCGGTGCTCGACGGCGGATTCCCGAAGTGGCTCGCAGAAAAGCGCCCCGCAAGCAGTGAAGTGCCGCGCATAAAGCCGGTCATGCTCGATCCCAAGCCGCAAAACAATTGGGTTGACGTACGCTTTGTCGAAACGCATCTGAAGCAAGGCGACATGCTTCTGGTTGACGCGAGGAGTCCCGAGCGCTACAACGGCATCGTTGAGCCGCTCGACCCGGCGGCGGGACATATTCCAGGCGCGCTCAATCATTTTTTCCAGAACAACCTCGATAAAGGCTGCTTCAAATCTCCCGAAGCGTTGAGACAGGCATTTTTGGAATTGCTTGACAAAACTGCGCCGCAAAACGTGGTGCACACCTGCGGCTCGGGCGTGACCGCGTGCCAAAATGTGCTGGCGATGGAAATCGCGGGCCTTCACGGTTCGAAGCTCTATCCGGGCTCGTGGAGCGAGTGGTGCGCCGATCCGCGGCGTCCGATGATTACCAAGTAACAAACCCGTGACCGGGCTCGCCGACCTTATTCTTGTAGTTCATTTCTGTTTCGTGCTGTTCGTAATCTGCGGGCTGTTTCTGATATGGCTGGGCGCGGCGCGGAGCTGGCGCTGGGTGCGCAACTTCTGGTTTCGCAGCGCGCACCTTGCCGCAATCCTCTTTGTGGCGGGAGAATCGGTCGCGGGTTGGGTCTGTCCCTTGACGGCTTGGGAAGACACCTTGCGCGGCGGCGCCGGCGAATCCAGTTTCATTCAACGCTGGGCAGGCCGGCTCCTTTACTACGATTTTCCCGAATGGGTTTTCGTCGCGGCGTACCTGCTGTTCGCCTTGGCCGTGGTTATTACCTTTATCAGGGTAAGGCCCGGGCGCCCATGAAGACTTTCTACACCGACCACTTCGTTTTGCCCTTGCCCGCCGGACCTGCAGGTGCCGCAGGCCGCAACCGACAAGGAAATCCTGCTTGCGCATCAGGCGATTATCTGCAACGCGTGCAACACGGCAGCTTGAGCGCGGGAGAAATCCGCCGCATCGGTTTTCCATGCGAGGAGCGCGGCAGCTTGCTGTATAATAAGTCCAATCTGGAATAAACATGAAATACTGCAGCAACTGCGGGGCACCCGTGCACTCGCTCATTCCTCCCGGCGACACCTTGCCGCGTTATGTCTGTGATGCCTGCGCCACCATCCACTACCAGAATCCGAAAATAGTGGTGGGCTGCATTCCCGAATGGAAGGACCGGATTCTCATGTGCCGGCGCGCCATCGAACCGCGCCACGGCTTGTGGACGCTGCCCGCCGGTTTCCTTGAAAATCATGAAACCGTGACGCAAGGCGCGGCTCGGGAAACGCTGGAAGAAGCGCACGCGCGCGTGGAAATCCGCACGCTGTTCGCGCTCTACAACCTGCCGCATATCAACCAGGTTTATATGCTGTTTCGCGGCAGGCTTCTCGACCTGGACTACCGGCCGGGGATGGAAAGTCTGGAAGTGCAGCTATTCGACGAGCGCTCGGTTCCCTGGGATGAGCTGGCTTTCCGCGCCATCCGCGAAACCCTGAAAGCTTATTTCAAAGACTGTCACAACGGCGCCTTCTCTCTGCATATCGGCGACATTCTGCCGCCGCCAAGCGCCGAAACCGCCCAACTCGAAACCATTTCGCAGAGAATATGAAAAACGCGGTGCCTGAGGAAGATCTGGCCAAGCTCAAAATCAGCCGCGGCTATGCGCCTGCAAGCTCCATAGCAACCAAAGATAAAATCAGGCGCGCGCTGCTGACCGCTGTTGCTGTCTCGATTGCCGCCGGCATCGCACTTTTTTATTTCAGCACCGCGCCCATTGCAGTCGAGCCGGCCCAGGTCACCAGCGCCTATCCTTCGCAGCAATTCGCGCTGCTCAACGCCACGGGTTATGTAGTGGCGCAGCGCAAGGCGGCGGTTGCTTCCAAGGCCACCGGAAGACTGGAATGGCTGGGCGTCGCCGAAGGCAGCCGCGTCAAGAAAGACGAAATCATCGCCCGGCTGGAAAACCGCGACATGGTGGCCAACATGGAAAACGCGGCGGCGGCGGTCCGGGTCGCCAAAGCCAATCTGCAACAGGGCGAAGCGGAATACCGCGACGCCGAGCGCGCGTTCAACCGCGCCCGGGAGTTGCTGACGCAGAAATTCGTCTCGCAGTCCAGTGTGGATACGGCCCAGGCGCGTTTCGACAAGGCGGCAGCGGGATTAAGCGGCTTCAAGGCGGCAATCAGCGCGGCCGAAGCCCAGCACCGGTCGGCGCAAGTCGCGGTCGAGTACACGCTGATCCGCGCGCCGTTTGATGGCGTGATTTTGTCCAAAACCGCGAACGTCGGCGATGTAGTCACGCCGTTTTCCTCGGCGCTCGACGCCAAGGGCGCGGTGGTGACCATGGCCGACATGTCGACGTTGGAAGTGGAAGCGGATGTTTCGGAATCCAATCTGCAGAAAGTCCAGGTCGACCAGCCCACTGAAATCCAGCTTGATGCGCTGCCGGACCTGCGCTTCCGCGGCGTGGTGAGCCGCATCGTGCCGACGGTGGACCGTTCCAAAGCCACTGTCATAACCAAGGTGCGCTTTGTCGATCCCGACCCGCGCATTCTTCCCGAAATGAGCGCCAAGGTGAGTTTCTTGAGCCAGGAGCTTAATCCCGAGCAGCAAAAACCGCGCACCGTGGTGAATCTTCAAGCGCTGGCCACCCGCGAGGACAAAACCGTCGCGTTCGTAATTCGCGACGGCAGAGTAAAACAGGTCGCGGTGGAAACCGGCGGCCGCATCGGCGACCTGCTGGAAGTGAAGCAGGGCCTGCAGTTCGGCGACAAGGTGGTGTTGAATCCCTCCGACAAACTCGCCGACGGCGCCGCGGTGAAACTGGTACCCAAATAACACTTCTTTCCCTCCCCCTTGAGGGAAAAGGTCAGGGTGAGAGGGATTGCAAGAAGCTTCCATGAACCCGTCCAGCGTCGTCGAGATAAAAAACGTCAGCAAATCCTACCAGCGCGGCGAACAAGTCGTTCCCGTCCTGAATGACATCAGCTTCGATATCCTCGCCGGCGAATTTCTCGCACTGATGGGCCCTTCCGGCTCCGGCAAAAGCACGCTGCTTAATCTCATTGCCGGAATTGACAAGCCCGACACCGGCGAAATACACGTTGACGGCGAAGACATCACCAAACTTTCCGAATCGGAACTTGCCGACTGGCGTGCCGCCCACGTCGGTTTCGTGTTCCAGTTTTATAATCTCATCCCGGTCCTCACCGCATTCGAAAACGTCGAGCTGCCGCTCCTGCTCACGCCGCTTTCCGGCAGGCAGAGAAAACAGCATGTGGAAACCGCGCTGGCCATGATGGGCTTGCACGACCGCATGTACCATTATCCTTCGGAACTCTCCGGTGGCCAGCAGCAGCGCGTGGCGATTGCGCGCGCGGTGGTCACTGATCCGACGATACTGGTGGCGGATGAGCCGACCGGCGATTTGGACCGCGTCGCGGCGGAAGACATATTAAACCTGCTTGGGCGCCTCAACCGCGAGCTCGGCAAAACCATCATCTTGGTTACTCACGACCCGCACGCCGCGGAGAAAGCGCATATCATTCGTCACCTGGAAAAAGGCGTGCTGGACGCAGCAGAGGTAGGGAACCTCTGATTAAGTCCCACGAGGGCGCGACGCTGGCTTTTCGGGATAGCGCCGCCGCAGGCGGAGCCTCGGCAGTGCGACCCGGAGGCGGCGCTGCGCTCGCTCCCCTGCGCACGTTCCGAGGCGCGACGGTCCGCGAGCGCACACGCGAAGCGAGGCGCAGCGAATGGTTGACCCCCCTTCGCCAGCCGAGCGACAAAACAGATCGCCCGAGAAGGCGCCCCGGACTCGGTCTTGCGAAGCGTGGTGCGGGCAGGGGCGCAAGCTGCCGCAAGAATCACTGTTAAACGGGGCGCTCATGCTGCCGCTCCCGCACCCCAGCTTCGCTGACCGTGTCGCGGCAGCCGTCCCGACCGGGTTTCGGCGAAATGCAGCGCTTGCGTCGTTGCGCTCCTTGTGCTTAAGCTACGGCTAGGCACCTTCGTCGCGCGCCTTGCAATCATCCGCATTGCGCCAGAAACGCGCTCCACGGAGGACTTAATCAGAGGTTCCTTAAGCTGATGTATCTGCTCAAACTCGTCCTCCGTAACACACTGCGCCACAAATTGCGCACCGGACTGACGCTGCTGGGCATCGTGGTGGCGATACTGGCATTTGGCCTGCTGCGCACGGTGGTGAACGCCTGGTATGCCGGCGCGGAAGGGACATCGTCGGCGCGCCTGATTACCCGCAATGCCATTTCTCTGGTGTTTCAGCTGCCTCTTACCTATCAGGAGAAAATCCGCAAGATTCCGGGCGTGGCCGGCGTTTCGCACGCCAACTGGTTCGGCGGCGTTTATATTGCCGAGAAAAATTTCTTTCCGCAGTTTGCCATCGAGGCGCCTACCTACCTCGACCTCTACCCGGAATACATTTTGGCGGAAGACCAGAAGAAAGCCTTTCTCCTCGACCGCAAGGGCGCAATCATCGGCAAGAAGCTCGCCGACCAGTTCGGCTGGAAAGTCGGCGACGTGGTGCCGCTGCGCGGCACGATATTCCCCGGAAACTGGAGCTTCACCATTCGCGGCATCTACCACGGCGCCGAGCAGAAAACCGACACCTCGCAGTTTTTCTTCCACTGGGATTACCTGAACGAAACCCTGAAGCGCACCGTGCCGCGCCGCGCCAACAGCGTCGGAGTGTATATCGTCGGCCTCAATCATCCCGAGCTCGCCGCCGAGGTGTCGCAGGAAATCGACCAGACCTTTCACAACTCGCTGGCGGAAACGCTGACCGAGACCGAAAAAGCATTTCAATTGAGCTTCGTATCCATGACCGAGGCGATCCTGGTCGCGATTCAGATTGTCTCGTTCGTGATTATCGTCATCATCATGGCGGTGATGGCCAACACCATGGCGATGACCGCGCGCGAACGCAGCGCCGAATATGCTACGCTGAAAGCATTGGGGTTCACGCCGCCGTTTCTGGCCCGGCTGATTTTCGGCGAATCGCTGGCGATTGCAGCGATAGGCGGCGCGATCGGAATCGCCTGCACTTTTCCGGTGGCCAACGCTTTTGGCGATGCCATGGGCGCACTGTTCAAGGTTTTCTACGTGTCCTGGCAAACCGTGGCGGCACAACTTGCCGCGGCTATTCTGGTGGGCGCGGTCGCGGCCATTCTCCCCACCTGGCGCGCCAGCCGTGTTGCCATCGCTGACGGGTTAAGGAACATCGGCTGATGCAATCACGCAGAAACAAGTGCTACAAATGCCCGTTCGCCCTGAGCTTGTCGAAGGGCGTTCATGATTCGACAGGCTCATCACGAACGCCATAGATGATATTCTTAATTTAACAGTTTGTACTGATGCATATTCCCTATTCCTATTCGCTGCGCAACCTGTGGACGCGCAAGCTCACCACTGCGCTCACCGTCACCGGCATGGCGCTGGTGGTGTTCGTGTTCGCCACCGTGCTGATGCTCGCGGAAGGATTGAAAGTCACGCTGGTGCAGACCGGCTCATACGACAACGCGGTGGTGATCCGCCGTTCTTCGCAGACCGAAGTGCAAAGCGGCGTCGATCGCCCTTCGGCGGCGATTATCGAAACCCGCCCCGAAGCGGCTTTCGGCGAAAATGGCGAACGTCTCGCGTCAAAGGAAATCGTGGTGCTGGTCGCCATGCCCAAGCGCGGCAGCGACAGCCCGGTCAACGTCATCGTGCGCGGCGTGTCGCCGACCGGATTGAAGCTGCGCCCGCAGGTCAAACTCGCCGCCGGCCGCATGTTCCGCCCCGGCTCTTCCGAAATCGTGACCGGGCGCAGCATCAGTGAGCGCTTCAACGGCGCCCAAATCGGCGGCAGCATGCGCTTCGGCCTGCGCGACTGGACCGTGGTCGGGGTAATAGATGCCGGCAATAGCGGCTTTGATTCCGAAATCTGGGGCGATGTCGAGCAATTGATGCAGGCGTTCCGCCGCCCGGTGTTTTCCTCGGTGATCGTCAAGCTCAATGACCCGGAAAATTTCAGGAGTTTCAAACAGGCGGTTGAAAGCGATCCGCGGCTGACGGTGGAAGCCAAGCGTGAATCGGTGTTCTACGCCGAGCAATCGGAAATGCTGTCGCGCTTCATTCACATTCTCGGCATCGTGCTGAGCGTGATCTTCGCCATCGGCGCAACCATCGGCGCGATGATTACCATGTACACCTCGGTCGCCAACCGTACAACCGAAATCGGCACGCTGCGCGCGCTGGGTTTCCGCCGGCAGAACATCCTGCGCGCCTTCCTGGTGGAATCGCTGCTGCTGGGAATAATCGGCGGGATGATCGGGCTTGGTTTTGCTTCGCTGATGCAGTTTCTGTCCATCTCCACCATGAACTGGCAAACCTTCGCCGAGCTGGCTTTCGGTTTCAAGCTCAACGCCGGCATCATTTTCAAATCGCTAGTGTTTGCATTGGTAATGGGCTTTGCCGGCGGCTTCCTGCCCGCCGCCCGCGCCGTGCGCATGAACATTGTAGAAGCGCTGAGAGCGGCTTAGCGCTCCCCTCCTGCCCCCATGAGCACATTCAAAGTCCTGCAGTTCAACATGCAGTTCGGGCAAAGTTGGGACGATACCTATCCCGACCACGCGCCCATCAACCTCAACCTGACGATCGCCGAAATTCGCAGCCATGACGCCGACATCGTGCTGCTGCAGGAAGTGGAGCAGGTGCGGTCCGGCGACGTGCAGCCCGACCCTCCGCCCAATTACACGCGGCTGCGCACAGCGCTCGGCGGCTACGACGGTTTTTTCTCCTACCCGAAAGCCGACCCCGGCGAACTACCCTTCGGCATCGGCCTGGCCATCTTCTCGAAGACGCCATTGCACGACACCCTGCGGCGTAACCTGCCGTCGCCATCGGTTGAGTTCGAATTCCACGGCGAAAAAAGAACGCCCACCAACCGCCTGCTCATCGGTGCAAAGACCACGCTCGCTGGCCGCGAGCTCCGGATATTCAATACGCACTTGCTGGCGTTTTTCATGCTCAAGTCGGGCAGCGAGGAACACATCGGCCAGCGCCAGCTCGTCATCGAGCAGCTGTGCGCCTCGGAGGGCCCCACGTTGCTCGGGGGCGATTTCAACGTCAGCAGGCACGACTCGCTGGTGCGGCAGTTTGCTGGCGCCGGTTATCACACAGTGCAGACCGAGGAGGTCACCTGGCGTCGGCGCCCTTACGTGCTTGACCACATTTTTTATAGCCGGCATCTGCGGCCGGTGTGCCACGCGGTGAAGCCGACGCCCACCTCCGACCACCACGTACTCGTGGCGGAGTTCGAGTTCGCAGACTGAACTGCCAGTGGCGTCGTGTTCTAAGTATGAGGGTGCATGGGCTTAGATTAAAATACAGTGCCTGCGCCGTTCCCCTGCCAACGGGGATGAATCTGGGCACTGGATAGAGTATGCAGCATTGTCCTGATTGGCTCCCCGACCGGGGCAAAACTGGGCACTGGTCGGAGTCAAGCACACAGTCAGAGACGACTTATTTCTGAAGAATGTCATTTCCCACCTCCGTTCCAGAACTCAAAGCTGATTTGCTCGCCATCAACGCGGCGCGCATGAACATCGTGGATACGCCAAAGCGGCCTAGTAAACAAAAAAATAATTCGTCTCTACCCCTCAAGGTCACTTTTGTCTGACGATAGCACCCCTTGGCAAAAGTGGCCCAGCCTTTATGCGTTTAGACAATCTGCAGTTATAATAAGACGCCTAAACCACCTAGTTATTACCAACAATGTTTTACAATATGCCATAGTCGTCAGCAACAGCTTACATCCCCTCGATTTCAGTTATTGACGCGTAGGTTGTCAGCATGCTGCAAGCTTGGTCATTATGATTCGTGACATAACAACGACGTGACGTGTGATTAGGATGAGACTCTTCTGCGCTTGCTTGTCTGTTCGCCGGTTGAGCCGAGCTTTATTATGCAGTGTAATCGGTTTAACTGCTGCACAGTCTTCGCCGAGCGCCGCGCTTACCCTGGCTGAAGCTGAAAAGTTGTTATTGGCAAAGAACCACGACCTCGCTGCCGCGCAACAAACACTTGAAGCCGTGGAGGCGAATGTTGTGGTGGCTGGCGCTCATCCCAATCCGACGCTTTCGGCGCAAAGCGTCAAAATCAGCCCGCAGCGTGGCGTGGGTTCGGGGCCATTTTACGATAAACCAAATGTTGATACGACGGTCAGCATTTCACAATTGATCGAGCGCGGCGATAAGGTGCGGTGGCGCACTGAAATCGCCAAAGGGCAAGCGATGGGTGTGCGTAATGACCTCGCAGACCTGCACCGTCAGTTGCGCTTGGCGCTCTACAGTGCTTATTACGACCTGAAGCTGGCCGAGGAGAAAGCGGCGCTTGCCCTGGAAACGTCCGGGCTGTACGCGCAAGCGCTTGCCGCTGCGGATAAGCGGTTGGCGGCGGGCGATATTGCCCCAGTCGAACGAGCGCGGCTCACGGTTGAAGCGTTGCGTGCGCAAAGCGACGCCGAGACCATTCGGGCTGACACCTTGCGTGCACAGGAAACGCTGGCATTGTTGATCGGCCAGGAAACGCAGGCGCAGAGTTTGTACGCCGAAGATCCGTGGCCCAACATATCCGGCATACAGCCATTGTCCGCTGAACAATTCGATGCGCTAGGTCGCCGTCCCGATGTACGCGCGGCCCAAGCGCGTATCGAAGCCGCGCAAGCGGCACGTGAACTCGCGAAGAGCCTGCGTACCCGCGATGTCACGCTGGGCGCGCAAGTCGAGCGTTTCCGTTTCGAAGAGCCGGGTGTGAGCTACGGATTGTCGGTCAACATTCCGCTCTTCGTTCATTACTATTATGAAGGTGAAATCGCAAGAGCCGAAGCTGACTACGGTGCCGCTCTCGTGGCGCGCGATAAAGTGTTAGCCACGGCCAAGTCAGAACTCGCTAAAACCTATGCCTCTTTACGCGCCGCGGCGGAACGCACGACGCGCATGCAGGAGTACGTGCTTCCGGCTGCAAAGCGAGCTGCGGACGGCGTGGAATTCGCCTATGCGCACGGCGCCGCCACCTTGACTGATGTGCTCGATGCCCGCCGCACACTGCGCGCGACATTGCTCGACCTAGCCAACGCGCGCGCCGATTACGCCAAAGCGCTTGCGGCCTGGATGGCGGCAACCGAATTGAAAACCGACACGCCATGATTCTGTCTACTCGACGTTTTTACGTCACTTTGTTGTTTGTCGTTGCATTGAGTGCATGCCACAAGACTCAAGAACCACAGGCCCCACCGCCACCGGCCCTTACCGGCGAAACGATTACCTTCGCTGCCAACAGCCCGCAGCTCGCGGTGATTAAATCGGCGGTGGCGGAACCAACGACGGATGTGCAATTAAGATTATCGGGACGCCTAGTCCTCAATGAAGAACGTACCGTGCGCATATTCCCGCCGGTGGCGGGCCGCGTAACACGGATACTCGCGGTGCCAGGAAAAATCGTGCAAGCCGGTGAGACGCTGGCACTGATTTCTTCACCGGACTTTGGTCAAGCGCAAGCCGAGTCGCGCAAAGCAGCAGCGGACCTGGCGCTAGCCGAAAAAAATCTGGAGCGCATGCGCGAGCTCCATGCAAATGGCATCATCGCGACCAAAGATTTGCAAACGGCCGAGGCAGACGTGGCGCGAAGCAAGGCAGAGCGTGAACGCACGCTCGCACGCGAAAAACTCTATGGCAGCAGCTCAAATATCGATCAGCAGTTTGCGCTCAAGTCTCCGCTCTCGGGCGTTGTCGTCGAACGCAACCTCAATCCAGGTCAGGAGGTCCGCCCGGATCAATCGCAACCCGGTTCGCCTGCACTTTTCGTCGTCAGCGATGTAACGAAACTCTGGTTCATATTGGATGCGCCCGAAGCGTTGCTGCCGTTATTGAGGCCCGGCGTGGCTTTGACGCTACGTCCGAACGCGTTACCTGGTGAAACATTCTCCGGCAAGGTTGAGTGGTTGAGCGATGCAATCGATCCTGCGACTCGTGCACTACGGATGCGCGGGAGCATCGATAATCGCGAGCGGCGCTTGAAAGCCGAGATGTTTGTCACGGCTAAAGTGGCGCTTCCCTCAGAAACAAAGCAGACCATCGCAGTACGTATCCCGGCGGATGCTGTTTTGCTCATCGGCGATAAGCGCTACGTTTTTATCGATGAAGGCGACGGCCGCTTTCGCCGTCAGCCGATTGCCGCTGACGAACTAGGCCCGCGTTGGGTGCTCGTTCGTGATGGCCTTAAAACAGGACAGAAGGTTGTGACGGAAGGCAGCCTCTTGCTGCAACAACTCCTGGCGGGCGGCAGCAAATGATTCGCCGCCTGGTCGCCTTTGCAATCGAACAACCGCTGTTCGTGCTGCTGGGCCTGCTACTCTTCATCGGCAGCGGATTGATCGCCTTCAAGAATCTACCAGTCGAAGCGTTTCCGGACCTCTCTGATACCCAGGTCACCGTCATCACGCTCTATCCAGGTCGTGCCGCTGAAGAGGTTGAAAGGCAGGTTACGATACCACTCGAAATCGTGCTTTCGGGCATTCCGAACGCGATTCGTGTTTTTTCTCACACCCAGTTCGGGCTGTCGTTCATCATCATCACCTTTAATGACAAGGCGAACGACTACTTCGCACGTCAGCAGGTTATAGAACGGTTACGCACCGCCGATCTGCCAGAAGGGGTAAAGCCGGATCTTGCTGCACTGTCGTCCCCTATCAGCGAAATCTATCGCTATCGTTTGCGCGGCGATCATCTCTCTACGCAGGACTTGCGCACCCTGCAAAACTGGGTCATGCAGCGCCAGTTACGAACCGTTCCCGGGGTGGCTGACATTGTGACCTTTGGCGGGCCCAACAAGCAATATGAGGTGCAGCCCAACTATGCCAAGCTGCGCGATTACAAAATCAACTTGCAGCAGCTGTTTCAAGCTTTACAGCGCGGGAGTTCCAACGTGGGCGGCGGTTATGTTGAGCAAGGCCGGCAAACTTATCTATTACGCGGCATTGGGCTGCTGCGCTCCGCCGACGACATTGGCGAGGTTGTCGTCGCCGAGAAAAATAATGTGGCCGTACGCGTGAAGGATGTAGCGGATGTTCGCATTGGCTCTCTGCAACGACAAGGGATGTATGGCAAAGATGACGAAGACGACATCATCACCGGCCTGGTGCTGATGCGTAAGGGTGAAAACCCTTCGGAAGTGCTCACCGCAGTCAAACAGAAAATTGCCGAAATCGAGCGCACGCAACTTCCGAAGGGTGTCAAAGTTGAACCCTACTACGACCGGCAATGGTTGATTGATAAAACACTGACTACCATATTCACCAATTTGATGGAAGGTGCGTTATTGGTGTGCGTGGTGATGTACCTGTTTCTCGCGAACTTTCGCGCTGCGGCGATTGTCGCGGCTGTCATTCCGTTGTCCTTGTTGGGGACTTTCCTCGGTTTGAGCCTCATCGGTTTGCCCGCCAATTTGCTATCGCTGGGAGCGATGGATTTCGGCATCATTGTCGATGGTGCGGTG
The DNA here is from genome assembly GCA_035543335.1 of Burkholderiales bacterium. NCBI lineage: Bacteria > Pseudomonadati > Pseudomonadota > Betaproteobacteria > Burkholderiales > Burkholderiales bacterium. Next base: position 4,407 of record DASZZH010000010.1, on the reverse strand, counting down.
ATTGTGGTGGAGTATGTTCTATATAATTTGTCCAAACATCCTCCGGGTACGCATGAAAATCGCGGCCGCGCTATCCTGCAGGCCGTTGTGGAAGTCGGACGGCCGATGTTCTTTTCGATGATCATCATCATCGCGGCGTATATTCCGATCTTCGCGCTGCAGCGGCACGAGGGCCGGATCTTTTTTCCGATGGCGTTTTCGGTCACTTCGGCCTTGATCGCCTCCTTGTTGATATCACTCACGCTGATACCGCTTTTGTGCCATATGTTCTTGAAGAAGGGGCTGCCGGCGGGTGAGAACCGCCTGATGCAAATCGCGAAGCGCGTCTACGAGCCCGCGCTCAAGTGGTCGCTTGCGCATCGCAAAGCGGTCGTGGGCACCGCGGCAATTGCGCTCATCTCCAGCATCGCTACGGCGCCCTTCTTAGGCACCGAATTCTTGCCGGAACTCAACGAAGGGTCGATCTGGATCAATTTATTTCTCGAACCATCAGTTTCGTTGTCCGAAGCCGCGCGGCAAACACGCAGCCTGCGTGAAGCGGTAAAAAGCGTGCCTGAGGTAAGCACCGTGATATCCAAGCTCGGACGTCCTGACGATGGCACCGACCCGAAGTTGCTCAGCATGGTCGAGGCGCTGGTGGAATTGAAACCGGAATCGCAATGGCGGCCCGGCGTCGGTAAGCGTGAAATCCTGAATGAAATGGAGGCGGCGCTGGTGAAGATCCCTGGCTTCAAACCGAGCTTTTCGCAGCCGATCCGCGACAACGTATTGGAAAACATTTCGCAGATCGATGGCCAGATTGTGATTAAAGTGTTTGGTGAAGATTTATCGGCCTTGCGCGAGCAAGCGCAGGCCGTATTCAACGCAATCAGCGATGTGGAGGGTATCGCCCGCGCCTTTATCGATCGCCAAGGACAAATTCCACAACTCCAGATCGACATCGATCGCGCACAAGCCGCGCGCTACGGCCTCAACATAGCCGATGTGCAGGATGTGATCGAGGTCGCTCTCGCCGGCAAAGAGGCCACTCAACTCTGGGAAGGGGAGCGCCGTTTCTCCGTTGTCGTCCGCCTGCCAGAAAGTGAGCGTGATATCGCGCGTTTGGGGGAGGTTCCCGTCGCCACGTCGAGTGGTGCGTTTATACCGTTAGCCTCGGTCGCCACCTTTCGCCAGACCAGCGGCGCAATGGATATCGCGCGGGAGAACGGTTCGCGCGTAATGGCGATCGGCGTGTTCATCAAAGACCGCGACATGGGCAGCGTCGTCGCTGACATGCAGAAGAATGTCTCTGAACAGGTAAAGCTGCCTGCCGGTTACCACATCAGTTGGTCGGGCGAATTTGAGAATCAAGAGCGTGCCATGGCACGGCTTTCCTGGGTCGTTCCTATGTCGGTCTTGGTCATCTTCTTGCTGTTGTTCGATGCATTCAAGTCGCTCAAGAGCGCGGTGCTCATCATCGGTAACATTCCACAGGCGTTGATCGGTGGCGTTTTCGCTCTGCTCTTTACCGGCATCCCGTTATCCGTATCGGCGGCGATCGGCTTCATCGCACTCTTTGGACAAGCGGTGCTGAATGGCGTGGTGATGGTCGCTTACTTCGACCAACTGCGCGAAGCCGGCAAAGAAACGTACGAGGCCGTGGTCGAAGGGGCGATGCAACGTTTACGCACCGTGCTGATGACCGGTTTGCTCGCGATGCTCGGTTTGTTGCCGATGGCCTTATCGACCGCTATCGGCTCTGAAACGCAAAAACCGCTCGCCGTCGTGGTAATCGGCGGCTTGGTCACGGCGACGCTTTTGACTTTGCTGGTGCTGCCAACGCTTTACCTTTGGGCCTATGAGAACCACAAGAGAACCGCGCTAGCCTGAAATTCTATCGGGAGCAAAAAGGGTCAGAGTCAAATTATTTTTCATTTCAGAACTCAAACCCTACCTGCGCCGCGCGCATGAACATCGTCGAGTCGCTGCGGGCGACATAATCCTCATCGGAAATTCGACACCGAATGGGCGATAAGCCGCGCTGGCTTACCCGCCAGCGGCGTCGGTTTTATCGCCTTGTTAGACGTCGTCCTTCGTTCCTGCTGGAGCCTGTCGCGCTTCGACCCTGGGTGCGGTGATCTGCTCGACGATCACTTCGTACGTCCCAAGAATAGTGTCTCCGAACCGCGTGCTCACTTTGAGTACACCTGGATTAGGGATGACGAGCCCTAGAATGTGAAGCGTAGATCGGTTGCGGAGCTTTCCTTGGAAGTCGATAGCGAGAGAGCTGTTGAGGAGCTCCGTCTCGCCAATCGACAGCTGAAATCGGACTTCGTGTTGCGCCGGTTCATCACGGAGCCTTTCAAAGAGCGCAAAGACGTCCATCTTTTGCATGAAGAAGGGAAAGTCTACCGATTCCACGCTCTCCAGAATGTTGAAGACATAGATGCCGCCTTGGTCTGCGTCGCGAACCACCCCCTGTGAGCAGAGAAGAAGCTTGCAGGTGATCATAGATTAGCTTTTGGTTGAACTTTGGGCCTGGGTATTCCCGTGCTTCCGGAACTGATGGATGCATCCGTGCCCAGGCGCACGGTGGGAACCTTAAGGTTCCTGACGGTGATTTGATGAACCTGTCCCGCTGGCATCTTCGCAAGATACAGGTCTCGTGTCGCAGCTGCCCAGTCCAAGCTGGTCAGATCAAGCAAGCGTAACAGCGAAGCAGCTTCCCGCGGATCTTGAGTTAAGATCACCAAGCAGACGTACGCAGCTGCCACATCGGCTGCAGTGCGATTTTTCGTCGTCACGTGCTGGTGGTATTCAGCGACGAGTTGGTCACCGCCCATCGCAGTCGCGAGATACTGTACTGCCGGCAAGCGGCGCAACCGCTGGTACAGATATAGTGGCGTGTCGGAGACTAGGTCTGTCTCACGGAACTCCTGATGAATCGCTCGGGCGTCGATGTTCATGAGCGAACGGGGTTTTTCTCGGCGACGTAATCAATAGTCGTGCTTTGAGCCACAGAACCCCCCTTATTTACAACTTTGTACAATCTAATAAGGATTGTACCAACCCTCTTGTCTGTCGTCACCTGACCCCGATCCCTTCGTTGTGTTTTGTATCGGGGGCGTGATGCCGCCTAACGACTGCGATGAGCGGCGCCGCCGACGCTGTCGCCTAGCATCGTCGTCAGTTACCAGCGTCCGCTCGACCTCGACGTTAGGCAAATTGTCGCCGCAGAACTGCCACAACGATGCCCGACGTCCTTGTTTGAATGCGCCGTTCGACCGTGTTTCTTCTTATCCCTTGTTCCCCGGGCATTTCTTTTCGAGGATGCTGCTCAACACCAGAAGAGTTACCGGCCAAAGTCCTACAAAGATTCCCCACCGTTCCGCGTGAGCTTCCATTATGGCCGCTTTCAGCGCGGGGTCAGCGATATTGCCCATGACCTGCCTTCCCATTTCAAGATTCGCACCGAAATACCACATCAACCACGCCAGCGGGATGGAAACAATTCCCAGCCAGAACACGACTTGACATAAGATTTTCATATCTTCCTCCTTTTGCAGTTGATACTGTAATCCCATGTTCTGCTGCTCGCAATATCCCTCAAGGACAGGCCTCTGCTTTTTTTATCTCTTCTTAACAAGAATTAAACGGCCTGAAAGCCGTCTTTAAATACGGCCATTGCAACATACGGTCTCATCTTAATTTGCGAATTAGCGCTCGCGTCCCGCCTCGTGCAGGGTTTTTTGAACGGGCAAGAGCAAATACTCCAGTATGGTGCGGCTGCCCAAATTGATTTCAGCGCTGACCTGCATGCCCGGGCTCAACTGGTATTTTGCGCCGTCCCGCTCAATATACGGTGCTTTCAGAGACACGATTGTCCGAAAGCCGCTTTGCACCGGGTTGTCCTCTGCAATGGTCGGATATCGACCCAAAGCAGCCGTTCAATTCTTGGCTCAGCGGCGGAGATCAAGTTGATGCAGGGTGATTGATTGACGCAACAGCCCGCCCGATGCGGGTTTTTTTAATATCCTTAAGGAATTCTTTTGCTAGAAGATACTGGTTCCAGCACAATCCACGCTGGTGGCCCCGGTCGTCTTCCAAAGATTCGGGGTTCCGCCTACGGAGCAGTTGGCGACGGCGGCCGTGCCTTGTGCGGCAAACATGAAGGCGCCACGGAAAGGATCGCCGTCATCAACTTTTCTGTCCACCTCGGACAAAATTTCTACTGGAATCTGGTTTCCAGACTTGAGGTTATGCTTTTTTGGTTGTGTTGCATAGCCGGCCGCACCGGGATCGCCATAGATGCTGTCGTAACGCAGATCGACGAAAGCACTGTACGGATTTGAGGGGGTATTATTAACGGTTGCCGCGCCTGCGGCATAAGTGTAGCTGCCATTGATAAAGCCCGATTTTGATAAATGT
>DASZZH010000009.1 GCA_035543335.1 Burkholderiales bacterium | reverse complement strand
ACATTTATCAAAATCGGGCTTTATCAATGGCAGCTACACTTATGCCGCAGGCGCGGCAACCGTTAATAATACCCCCTCAAATCCGTACAGTGCTTTCGTCGATCTGCGTTACGACAGCATCTATGGCGATCCCGGTGCGGCTGGCTATGCAACACAACCAAAAAAGCATAACCTCAAGTCTGGAAACCAGATTCCAGTAGAAATTTTGTCCGAGGTGGACAGAAAAGTTGATGACGGCGATCCTTTCCGCGGCGCCTTCATGTTTGCCGCACAAGGCACGGCCGCCGTCGCCAACTGCTCCGTAGGCGGAACCCCGAATCTTTGGAAGACGACCGGGGCCACCAGCGTGGATTGTGCTGGTACCAGTATCTTCTAGCAAAAGAATTGCAGGGATATTAAAAAAGCCCGCATTAAGCGGGCTTTTTTATTGCGTCAATCAATCACCCTGCATCAACTTGATCTCCGCCGCTGCCAGGTTGTCCTCGGTACCCAGCAGCACCACCACCAGCACCGCAGTGGCAAGCAGAATCAGCACCAGTTGCAGCGTGGTTTGCATAACATATTTTCGTTGGTGTCCAAAACAATGATGCCGTAATGCGGATGAAATGCAAGCGACCGCATTCAGATTTTGCGCCGCGCCGCGCGCCCTGCGCGAGTCCGAGGCGCCTTCTGCTATACTTTCCGCGATGAGCAGCGTGAAAAAGCCCGCAAAGCCGGCTCTTCCGCAAGCGCTGGCGCTGGCGCGTCAAGTCCTGGAAATCGAGGCGCGCGGCATAGTGGCGCTGATCGACCGGCTCGACCAGCAATTTCTGCGCGCGGTGGAGCTGATTTTGCACTGCCGCGGCAGAGTCGTGGTAAGCGGGATCGGCAAATCCGGCCACATCGCGCGCAAGATCGCGTCCACCCTGGCCAGCACCGGGACGCCGGCATTTTTCGTGCATCCCGCGGAAGCCAGTCACGGCGATCTCGGCATGGTTACGCGTGAGGACGTGCTGATCGCGCTTTCCAATTCCGGCGAGAGCGCGGAGCTCCTCACCATTGTGCCCATCCTCAAACGCCAGGGCGCGAAATTGATTTCGATTACCGGCAATCCCCGGTCCTCGCTGGCGGTTGAAGCCGATGTGCATCTCGACGCGACGGTGGCGGAAGAAGCCTGCCCCCTTGGGCTCGCGCCCACAGCCAGCACCACTGCGGCGCTCGCCCTCGGCGATGCGCTGGCGGTGGTGCTGCTGGACGCGCGAGGCTTTGGCATCGAGGATTTTGCCCGCTCGCATCCGGGCGGTGCGTTGGGCCGGAAGCTGCTGACTCACGTGCGCGACGTGATGCGCACGGGTGACGCCATGCCGGTCGTATCCGAAAACGCAACATTCCCCCAAGCGATTCTGGAAATGTCGAAAAAAGGCATGGGCATGACTGCGGTGCTCAATACCAGGCAACGCGTAGTCGGGATTTTTACAGATGGCGACTTGCGCCGCGCCCTGGAAAAAATCACCGACTTGCGCAGCGTCATGGTTGCCCAGGTGATGACACCCAACCCGCGCACCATCGCGCCCGATCGTCTGGCGGTGGAAGCGGTGGAAATGATGGAGAGCCACAAAATCAACCAGCTCCTGGTGGTGGACGCCGACCAGCGGCTCATTGGCGCGCTCAACATGCACGACCTGTTCCGCGCCAAAGTCATTTGATGAGCGGTCAGCCATCTGTAGTCAGCTTTCAGCTTTTGGGACTGACTGACGGCTAATGGCTGATCGCTGAAAGCTAACTCATGCAAGATGTTTTCGAAAAAGCCAAACGTGTCCGTCTCGCGCTGTTTGACGTGGACGGTGTGCTCACCGACGGCGGTCTCTACATCTCTGACAGCGGCGAAGAATACAAGGCGTTCAACACGCTGGACGGCCACGGCATGCGCATGCTCAAAGCCAGCGGAGTCGAGCTTGCCATCATTACCGGCCGGACTTCGCGCTGCGTGGAAATGCGCGCGCAAAATCTCGGCATCGGACTGCTTTACCAGGGCGTGGACGACAAACTTGAAGTCTACGATTCATTGTTGAAGAAATTCGCTCTCTCTTCTGAGGCCACGGCTTTTGTCGGCGACGATGTGGTGGATTTGCCGGTGATGCGCCGCGCAGGATTGGCCATCTGCGTGCCCGAATCGCCAGCCCTGGTAAAACAGCATGCGCACTACGTCACCCAAGCAGCGGGCGGGCGCGGTGCGGTGCGTGAGATCTGCGAGCTCATCATGCAGGCGCAGGAGACCTATTCGGCGCAGATCGCCCCCTATCTCAAATGAACAACCGGCTGCTCATCTGGGCCCCCCTCGGCATGCTGTTCCTGCTGGCCGCGCTGACGTGGTGGCTCGACAGCAAGGTGCAGCCGCCCCAGCCCAAGCGTGACGGCAGCAGCCGCCACGACCCGGACTACATCGTTGAGGATTTCACCACGACCCGCATGAGCAAGGACGGCATGCCGCGCTATATCCTCCGGGCAAAAAAAATGGTGCATTACCCGGATGACGACAGCACCCACTTGGACTACCCGGACTTCCGCCATGTGGAAACCGGCAAGCCGGAACTGCGCATCACCTCAGGCCAGGGCTTCCTTTCGAGCGGCGGCGAAGACGCTTACTTCATCGGCGACGTCAAAGTGGTGCGCGCGCCGGATGCGGAATATGGAGAGCTCAGGCTCTTTACCAGCTTTTTGCACGTTATCCCCGACCAGGACCTTGCCAAGACCGACAAGCCGGTGACTCTCACCAACCCGCATACCATAATCAATGCGGTTGGCTTAGAATTGAACAGCAACACCCGCGAACTCAAGCTCCTCTCCCAAGTAAAAGGCCATTATGAGAATCCAAAGTAAACCCCGGTCTCTTCCACTGTGGGCGCTGCTTGGAGTTTTCTTTTGCGCGCCGGCGTCGGCGGAGCGCGCCGACCGCGACAAGCCGGTCAACGTGGAAGCGAACAAGGTCAACGTGGACGACGCCAACAAAGTGAGCATCTTTGAGGGCAACGTGGTACTCACCCAGGGCACCATCCGCATCCGCGCCGACAAAATGATTGTGCGCCAAGATGAAGACGGCTTTAATTCCGGCACCGCTTACGGCAACCTCGCCACCTTCCGCCAGAAAATGGAAGGTGTCGATGAATTCATCGAGGGCGAGGCGGAACGCATTGAATACAACGGCAAGGCGGAGAAACTGGAACTGTTCGCGCGTGCCCACATCAAGCGCGACCAGGACGAATTGCGCGGCAACTATATTTCCTACAACGCGCAGACGGAATTCTATCAGGCCTTGAGCGGCAAACCGGCGACCGCTGCTGAAACGAAACCGGGCCGGGTGCACGCAGTCATCCAGCCCAAGGACAAGAACAAGAACAACAAACCCGATACGCCGGCCTCCCCCGCAACGCTGAAACCCTCTTCCGGCATCGTCAATCCGCCGCAAGAATAAAAACCTTAATATTGCTAACGACCACGTTAACCTTGGCGGGCACGATTGATGAGTGAACTCAAAGCGCAGAAGCTGAGAAAGCGTTACAAGTCACGAACCGTGGTGCGCGACGTGTCGCTGGAAGTGCGCAGCGGCGAAGTCATCGGCCTGCTCGGCCCCAACGGTGCGGGCAAGACCACCTGCTTTTACATGATGGTGGGCCTGGTGCCTTTGGACGGCGGCAGTATTATTTTGGATGAGCGCAACTTGAGCCACATGCCGATTCACCGCCGCGCGCGACTGGGTCTGAGCTATTTGCCGCAGGAAGCCTCGATCTTCCGCCGGATGACGGTGGCGGAAAACATCCAGGCGGTGCTAGAACTGCAAGACTTTCAGCCCGATGAAATCAGGAACCGGCTGGACGATTTGCTACACGATCTGGGCATTGCCCATTTGTGCAACAACCCGGCCATGTCGCTTTCCGGCGGCGAGCGGCGGCGGGTAGAAATCGCCCGCGCGCTCGCATCCAACCCGCGCTTCATCCTGCTCGACGAACCGTTCGCCGGCGTGGATCCCATCGCCGTGCTCGACATCCAGAAAATCATCGGCTTCCTCAAGGAGAAAGGCATAGGCGTATTGATCACCGACCACAACGTGCGCGAGACCCTGGGAATATGCGACCGCGCCTATATCATCAACGACGGCTCGGTTCTGGCCTACGGCAAACCCGACGAAATCGTTTATAATGAAAGCGTGAGAAAAGTGTATTTGGGCGAACATTTCCGGCTGTAAACAGGCGATTGCGGGTACCCCCCGACCACTCACCGGCGACAAGAAACCCGAAACCGAAAGAGAATGAAGCACACCCTCCAGCTCAAGCTGTCCCAGCACCTGACGCTGACGCCGCAGCTGCAACAATCCATCCGGCTTTTGCAACTCTCGACACTGGAACTCAACCAGGAGCTCGAGCGCTTCCTACAGGAAAATCCCCTGCTCGAGCGCGACGACGAGGCGGCGGATGAAACACCGAAGGTGTACCCGACCGGGAACGACGCCTTGGCAGACAGCGCTTTTCGTGCGGATGAGCGCCCGGCGGAAAGCGCCCAGGAGACCACGCCCAGCGTCGCCGACATGGTGGAGCCCGCCTGGTTCGAGGAAGCGGGTTTCTCCAGTGCGCGCGAGGACTCCGATGAAGCCGAGTATCCGCAGCTCGCGGCGGTCTCGCCGACACTGCGCGAGCATCTGCACTGGCAGCTTGCGCTCACCAAGCTCGTCGAGCGCGACAACAAACTGGTGTCGCTGTTGATTGATGCCCTGGATGAAGACGGGTGCCTAACGCAGCCGCTGGAAGAGCTGGTTGCGCTGTTGCCGGAAGAATTGAGCGTGACCCTGGATGAACTGCAAATTGCGCTGAAGCACCTGCAAAAATTCGAACCAGCGGGCGTGGGCGCGCGCAATCTGGGCGAATGCCTCAAACTTCAGCTGGAAGCGCTACCCGAGGATACTCCCTATCGCGCCGAGGCTTTGAAAATCGTGACGGAACATCTGGACAGCCTGGCGTCCCGCGACTTTGCCAAACTGAAAAAAAATCTGCATTGCGATGACCATACCCTGCGCCAGGCGCAGCATTTGATCACCAGCCTGAATCCGCGGCCCGGCGCGGATTATGCGCAAGTGGAGACTCGCTACGTGGTGGCCGACGTGGTGGTGAAGAAAGTCAAAGGCATATGGGTGGCGAACCTCAACCCGGACGCGATGCCCAAGCTCAGGCTCAACCGCATGTACGCCGACATCCTACACCGCAACCGCGATTCGAGCTTCCAGCAGCTCGCTCCGCAATTGCAGGAGGCAAAATGGCTGATCAAGAACGTGCAGCAGCGCTTCGACACCATTTTGCGCGTCTCCCAGGCCATCGTCGACCGCCAGCGCCATTTTTTCGAGTATGGCGAAGTGGCGATGCGCCCTCTCGTGTTGCGCGAAATCGCCGAAGCCTTGAGTCTGCATGAATCCACCGTCTCGCGCGTCACCACACAGAAATACATGCTCACCCCGCGCGGCATTTACGAACTCAAATACTTTTTCGGCAGCCATGTCGCCACTGAGACCGGCGGTGCCTGCTCTGCCACCGCCATCCGCGCGCTGATCAAGCAACTGGTCGCCGCCGAAGAGCCGAAAAAACCGCTTTCCGACAGCCAGATTTCGGAAATCCTCGGCCAACAGGGCATCGTGGTGGCGCGCCGCACCATCGCCAAATACCGCGAAGCACTGCAGATCCGGCCCGTCAGCCAGCGCAAATCGTTGTGATCACCAAGGAGACCAAATGAACCTCAATCTCACTGGACACCATCTCGAAATCACGCCTTCGATCCGCGACTACATTGTGTCCAAGCTCGGCAGAATCACGCGTCATTTCGATCATGTGATTGATGTCAACGTGATTCTTTCGGTGGAAAAGCTGAAACAGAAAATCGAAGTCAACGTGCATGTGCGCGGCAAAGACATTTTTGCCGAATGCGACGACGCCGACCTGTACGCCGCCATCGACCTCTTGGTGGACAAGCTCGACCGGCAAATCCTCAAGCACAAGGAAAAACATTTCGAGCACCGTCACAACGGGGCGCTCAAACACCAGTCTCACGATTGATTTCATGCAATTGATTCCATGCAACTGATCCCGAGCCGTCGCGGCGGCGCTTCCGGCGATACCGCGGACGCTGAAAAAGCCAGCCTGGTCACCAGGCTGCTTCCGCCCGCCAACGTCATCCTCGACCTGGATGTGGCAAGCAAGAAGCGTGTGTTCGAGCAGGCGGGATTGCTGTTCGAGAACAACCACGGCATCGCCAGGAGCCAAGTCTTCGATGCGTTGTTTGCGCGCGAAAAACTCGGCTCCACGGGGCTGGGTCACGGTATCGCCATTCCCCACGGCCGCATCAAGTCGCTGAAAGAAGCGCTGGGGGCATTTTTCCGCACCAAAGCACCGGTTCCCTTCGACGCGCCCGACGGCCGGCCGGTCAACCTCGTTTTCGTGCTGCTGGTGCCGGAGCGCGCCACCGATTTGCACTTGCAGATCCTGAGCGAGCTCGCCCAGATGTTCAGCGACCGCAACCTGCGCGAGACGCTCGCTGCCTGCGGCGATCCCGCGCTGCTTCATCAACTCTTAAGCGGATGGCAACCTCATGCCCCAGGTCAGCGCAGCCCTGCTGTTTCAAGATAACCAGGAGCGGCTCGGACTCACCTGGATTACCGGCGAAGAAAACCGCCTGCTCACCAGCGAGGATATCGCGAATTCGTCCAATGGCGTGGTCGGCCATCTTAATTTCATCCACCCCAACTGGGTGCAGGTGCTGGACCGCGCCGAAATCGAATATTTGAACCGGCTCGATGCCAAAACCATGCAACAATCGCTGCAAGGCCTGGCGGCCAGCAACCCTTTTTGTTTCATTCTCGCCCGGGAAGCCCGCGTGCCGGCGGCGCTGAAAAAGCTCACCGATGAAAAACGCATCCCGCTGATCGCCTCCACCCAGGGCAGCCTGCATCTCATGAATGTGCTGCGCGTCTATCTTTCCAAGGTGCTGGCGGAAATGACCAATTTGCACGGCGTGTTCCTCGATGTGTTGGGGATGGGCGTGCTGCTCACCGGTGAAAGCGGCGTCGGCAAAAGCGAGCTTGCTCTTGAGCTGATCAGCCGCGGGCATGGCCTGGTTGCGGATGACAGCGTCGAGCTTTATCACGTCGCGCCGGACACGCTGGAGGGACGCTGCCCACCGCTGCTCAGGGACTTTCTCGAAGTGCGGGGATTGGGCGTGCTCAACATCCGCACCATCTTCGGCGAGACCGCGGTGCGGCGCAAGATGAACCTGAAGTTGATTGCGAACCTGGAAAAACCCAGCGGCACGCACATTCCGGGGCTGGAGCGCCTGCCTCTCGGCGCAAGCTCGGAGGACATCCTCGGCGTGAAAATCCGCAAGGTGACGATTCCCGTCGCTGAAGGGCGCAATCTGGCGGTGCTGGTGGAAGCCGCGGTGCGCAACTACATTTTGCAGTTGCGCGGCATAGACAGCACCCAGGAATTCATCAAGCGCCACGAGCAAATGATGGCCGATCCGTCCGCCGGCGAAGAGTAACCGGTATTGCCCGTCATGCAGCTCATCCTCATCACCGGCCTTTCCGGCTCCGGCAAAAGCATCGCGCTCAATGTGCTGGAAGACGGCAGCTATTACTGCGTGGACAACCTGCCGGCGAAGCTCCTTCCCGAGATCACCCGCTTTCTCCAGGAGGCAGGCCACGATCGCGTCGCGGTGAGCATTGATGTAAGGAGCGGCGATACGTTTAACCAGCTGCCGCAGCAAATCAACGCGCTGCGCGGGCAAGGCGTCGACGTGCGCCCGCTTTTCCTCGAAGCAAAAAATGAAACGCTGGTGAAGCGTTTTGCCGAAACCCGCCGCCGCCACCCGCTGCAGGACGACACGCGTACGCTGGCCGAATGCATAGCGCTGGAGCGTGAGCGGCTCGCCGACATCGGCGATCTGGCGCAGCATATCGACACCAGCGACCTAAACCCTAACGCGCTGCGCGGGTGGATCAAGGATCTGGTAAAAATTGACCGCTCGCGCCTGACGCTCCTGTTCCAGTCTTTCGGTTTCAAGAACGGCATTCCGCTGGATGCCGACCTGGTATTCGACATGCGCTGTCTGCCCAACCCGCACTACGATCCAAGCTTACGTGAACTCACCGGCAAGGACCCCGCGGTCGTTGAATTCCTACACAAAGACAAAAACGTGCTGGACATGCTGGCCGACATCCAGCGCTTCATCGAAAACTGGCTGCCCTGCTTTATTCGCGACAACCGCTATCACCTCACTGTGGCGCTGGGCTGCACCGGCGGCCGCCACCGCTCGGTATATTTCGCCGAAAAACTCGCCGCACATTTTAGAAGCAAGAACCAGGTGCTGGTGCGCCACCGCGAACTCGCCTGAGGCCATGAACCTGTTTCGCTACACCAAACCGGGAGACTGGCTGGTATTCGGCTGCGGCCTGTTGCGCTGCTCTACAATGCAGAAATAAACCCCGCCCTTATATGAGTTTCTCGAAAACAATCACGCTGGCTTTCACCGGCGCCTCCGGCATGTCTTATGGCGTGCGCCTGCTCGAATCGCTGCTCGCCGGCAAAATGCGTGTGTATCTGCTCTATTCGCCCGCGGCGCAAATCGTAGCGCAGCAGGAAATGGGGCTTGCTCTCCCGTCCAGGGCGAAGGAAGCACAAAGCTTTTTCCGCGAAAAATATGGCGTGGACGAAAATGCGCTCAAAGTATTCGGGCGCGAGGAATGGTTTGCGCCGGTGGCCTCCGGCTCGAATCCGGCGGACGCCATGGTGATCTGCCCGTGCAGCATGGGCACGCTTGCCGCCGTTGCTGCCGGCCTGAGCGACAACCTGATCGAGCGCGCGGCGGACGTGACGCTGAAGGAGGCCCGCAAACTGATTCTGGTGCCGCGTGAGACGCCGCTTTCGGCCATCCACCTCGAGAACATGCTGAAGCTTTCCCGCGCCGGCGCGGTGATTCTGCCGGCCAATCCCGGCTTCTATCACCATCCGCAGAATATCCAGGATTTGGTGGACTTCGTGGTGGCGCGCATCCTCGACCATCTCGGCATTCCGCATCAGCTTGCAGCGCGCTGGGGAAAAGAGGCGAATTGAACCATGGTTCGAGCTTTTCCGTGAACCTCGGCCTCTTTTCAAAGAGCACGCCTGCGCCGGAAACCCTGCCGATTTTCCCGCTCAATACCGTGCTGTTTCCCGGCGGCATCCTCATGCTCAAGGTATTCGAGCCGCGCTACATGGACATGAGCAAGATGTGTCTGCGCGACAACAAACCGTTCGGCGTCTGCCTGATCAAGGAGGGCCATGAGATCGGCGCGCCCGCCGTACCCGTGGACATCGGCTGCACTGCCGAAATTGCCGAATGGGACATGCAACAGCTCGGGGTATTGAATCTGAAAACCGAGGGCGTGCGGCGTTTCCGCATCCTGGGCCGGCAGGTGGCAAAAGACGGCTTGATCAGCGCCGAGGTCGCGATGCTCGGAGCGGAGCCGGAGACCCCGCTTTCTTCGGACCTGAGCCAATGCGTCACCGTGCTGAAGCTCATCATGGAAAAAATCGGCGAGGAACATTTTCCTGCGCCGGCTAAGCTAGATGATGCAACCTGGGTCGGCTACCGCCTCGCCGAAGTGTTGCCGCTCAAACTTGCGGCGAAACAAAAAATGCTGGAGATCAACGATTCCATCGTGCGCCTGCAGGTCCTGCATAAGTTCCTCGTCCAGCAAGGCTTGGTCGCTTAGGCGGCCTGGTCATTCACCCCGTGATGACGCCAACTCCGGTCGCCCGCCGTATTTGCCGTAAAACCATTTGAGCGCAAACGGCGGCAGCGCGGTGGTCAGCGCAACCACGATGAGTAATGCGGCGTAGAGTTCGGCGTTGAGAATGCCGTTGTTAAGCCCCACCTGGGCAAAAATCAGCCCCACCTCCCCGCGCGGTATCATCGAAAGACCGATGGCCGACTGACGCAGACGGTTTTCGTCGATGCAAAAGCCGGCGAGCCATTTGCCGGCTATCGCAATCACCACCAACGCCAGCGACAAGGCCCACACCAAAGCGGAATTCCAGTTCACTGTGTTGAGGTCGAGCGAGACGCCGACCATGACGAAGAAAATCGGCGAAAACAGATGCACCAGCGGCCGCATCTGGTGCTCCAGGCGCTCGGCCAATTCGGGGCTGGCGGCCAGCACCTGGTTGAGCTGCCGCCGGAACGGCAGCGGCAGGCTCCTGCTCAACTTGATGCGGAACTGCTCGCCCATGGCCAGGCCCGCGGCGAACCCGCCCATGATGGCAGGCGCCCCCACCACGTGGGCGAGGTAGCTGAACATCATGATCAAGCTCACCACCATGGTGAGCAAAAGCCCGGGATGCTCGCTTTTCTTGTCGTAATGATCGATTACCCAGCCGATGATTTTCGCCGCCACCGGCGCAAGCAGCATGAACAGTATGATAAAAAGACTTACCTGGCCCAGCGAAGCCAGTGCGATTTCACCTTGCACCGCGAACTGATAGAGAAACGCCAGCGCGATCACGCCGAGAAAATCGTCGATCACCGCCGCGCCGATCACGATTTGCGCTTCGTCGGAAGCGCGCCGTTTGAGATCGGTGAGCACCCGCACCGTAATGCCGATGCTGGTGGCGGTGAGCGTGCCGCCGATGAAAAGGCTGACGAGGAGCGACAGATCAAACAGCAAATAAGCCGCGGCAAAACCCATAATCAGCGGCAAGAGGAATCCGGCCATCGCCACCATGACCGGCTTCGCGCCCGCCTTCGCCATGCGAAACACGTCGGTATCCATGCCGACTTCGAACAAAAGCAAAATGATGCCGACTTCGGCGAGGATTTTCAGCGTCTCGTCGGGCGCCAGCCAGCCGACGAGCGAAGGACCGAAAATCAGCCCGGCGGCCAGTTCGCCCATCACCGAGGGCACGCCGAAGCGGCTGGCGAACTCGGCGAGAAAACGCGCCGCCAGCAGGATGATGCCCAGATGCAGAAAAAAGATATGCAGCTCCATTCACCCTCCAGCTACGCTGTTACCCGTAAGCAGCGGCTTGCCGCAACAGTTTGCGCACCGGCGCGGGCACTGCCGCGCCTTGCGCATCGTTAAGATTAAGCCACAACTGCCCGGGTTCCGCCGCGTGAAAGTTTAAAGCCTCGACTTGCAGCAAAAGCGGCTGAATGCTCAACTTAAAATGGCTGAAGCCCTGTTCCAGGCGCGGCAAAAAACGCGGCTTCCTTATCCGCGCGCCGAAGCGCTGCGTGCAAACTTTGCGCACATCGTCTTCAGGCGCTATTTCCGGAAAACTCCACAGACTGGCCCAGATGCCGGCAGGCGGGCGCTTTTCCAGCAATATCTCCCCTTTGTGCAATAAAATCAGCATCACGGTTTGCTTGCGCGGCAAAGTCTTTTTCGGCCTGGGCGCGGGCACCTCGCCTATCATGCGCTGGTTGAACGCCCTGCAGTTTGTGCTGAGAGGACATTGCGCGCAAAGCGGCTTGCGCCGCAGGCAGACCGCAGCGCCGAGATCCATCAGGGCTTGCGTGTAGGCCTCGATATTGCGTTTCGGCAGCAGCAGCTCGGATTGGCGCCACAGTTTCGTTTCGACCTTTTTTTCTCCCGGATAACCCTTGATCCCAAAGTAGCGCGCCAATACCCGCTTCACATTGCCGTCCAGTATCGGGTGGCGCTGTCCGAACGCAAATGCGCAAATCGCCGCGGCGGTCGAGCGGCCGACGCCGGGCAAGTTCAACACACTCTCGAAATCGCGTGGAAATTTTCCCGCGTGTTCGCGCGCAATGATTTGCGCGGCGCGGTGGAGATTTCGCGCCCGCGAGTAATACCCCAGCCCGCTCCAGAGAGTCAGCACCTCATTCAGTTCCGCGTTAGCCAAGCTTTTGATGTTGGGAAAGCGCTTAACAAAACGCCGGTAGTAGGGGATGACCGTCGTCACTTGCGTCTGCTGCAGCATGATTTCCGAAAGCCAGATGCGGTAGGGATTGCGCGTGTTCTGCCACGGCAGGTTATGCCGGCCGTGGCGCTTTTGCCACGCTACGACTTTGGCGGCGAAGCTAGGCATAAATTTGGAACCGCAGATAAACGCAGATGAACGCAGAAAGGAGGCGAAGAAAGATCAAATTTGTGAACCACAAATGACACGAAGGAAGAACAAGAATCGAACGAGGTATATTCCATTTACTGATCACCGTTCACTGTTCACTGCCCTTGCAACCGCCAAGAGATTCCAGGAGCAAGTGAACTATAACGCCCGGCATCAGGGGCGCCGGCACCACGCCAGCAAAGCACAACCACGCTGATCGGCGTCCCCTGCATGCCGAAGTTAGACCTCGTTGCATCCTCACTCAAGGATGCCCCATTGCTTAAGAAGACGCTCGGACTCGCGATCAACAAACTCTGGAGGTACGCCGGAGTCAGCGGCGTAGCGCTCTATGAGTTGCCCGACCTGTCGAAGGAGGACGAGAGCGTTATCGGCAATCTTATCAAGTCGAGCAATGAGATCAGCGGAGTCTTTGTCCGATTTCAGGGCACCGCGGCTGTCTCTCCGTGATTGGTGGACCAACCAGTTGCGCTCCTGAAGAGTGTTTGTCAGACCTGCAGCTAGCGTTGGATCAAGCACGCCAGCGCCCGAGAGTTCCTTCAGTACGGACCCGAATGTCCTCTTGCCAACAGCGCCCAGGAGCGCCTCTCCCGCTGCCACACCCATGCCCCGTTTGGCGTGGACCCTCATCACTAGGTAGTTAACCGCCGCCCACTCCAACTCTTGAAGCTGCCATACCGCGAACCCGACGCGCTGCGTGATTGCAGCGAGCCTATCCGCCTTCTCGAGTCGATCCACCAATGGCATAGGGAATATGAGGTCTAACGTTTGAATTGAGCGGTGCCGAAAGACATCCGCTCCAGTGAAAGGTTAGGCACCTGGCAGCTTAATTCGCGTCGATGAAGCAGTGCCGTCGGCATCTCGAGTGTGCACGATAATTGATGTCGACTCGCCGGGCGCCGTTGTTGCCGTTTGTCCTTTTTCGATCAGGAACGGCTGAGGTGTAGTTAATGAACATAAAGGTGGAACGCGGAAGCCGATCAAAGGTTCTGAGATTAGTCTTGCTTGATATTCCTTTGTGGTGATTCGGCAACGTCCTGGGCTGGAGAACCCACCAATGACTTCGTGTTGCCGCCGTGCATGAATGCAGATGCGAATGTTTTGTTCTTCGACACGGTTTGGAAACCGTGCGGCGACCGCGAAAGCTTGCTGCACATCCGCTCGAACGGTCAAGCTGCCGTTCCACTGCACGCAGAATGGAAGATCGTTATTAAGAGTACCAGACCCAATAAAGAAACCTCTGTTCCCTGGGTCTAGTAGTTGAAGTGGTGCTGCGTAGTGCACCTCAACACGGGTTACTTCTACGGGTCGCTTTGATTGCGTAGTCACGCTAAAGAGCAGCAGTCCGCCGTTGTTTCCCTCGTGGAAGACAGGCACCGACCTCCAAGGCCAGTTTGCGGCCTGTGGAAAAAGAACCTCGATTCGCGTTTGATCGAACCAAACCCTATGCACCCATTTCAAGGGGGCAGCTATTGCGCCAAATAGTTTTAGGGGAAAGATATCCACTGGTGGGGCCTAACGGTCGCATTGACCGGCGCGCCGCGTGTCGGCGCGTCCGCTCTCGAACGCGGGGTTAGACAACATGGTGATTAAGGCACCCACAAAGCTATTTTGCCTTTAAGGAGGAACCTAGGTTTGGAGCATGGGCTTTCAATAATGGAATCAATTTGCGGGCAACCTCAGAAGTCACTACGAGTTGAACGCGCGCTGAATCGTTGGACAAAAATATTTCAACGGTGGAAGGAACTGCAATTCCGTTTGCGTCGAGGCTAGACAGCGGCCCTGGCTTTACGTAAAGGACTTTGTCGAAGATACCAAGATTTCCGTACTCACTCATAGAGCACCTGTCATGTTGTCTAACGTTTGAAATCAGCGGCGCGCGCTTGCGCGCGTCCGCTCTGGATGGAAAAGTTAGCTGGCACCCCGGAGACCCAACCAATAACGGTGGTGTTTTTCATAGCGACTGTAAGCTATATGGAAACTTTTCAACAAACCTCCATTTGATCATTTTTGCTTCTACGTCTGCCGGTGAGGGAGTTGGCGCGATAGCAATTAGAGCATCGCCCAACAACAGGAAAGGCAGTACGAAAAGAAACGAGAGTGGGCGCAATTGCGGTACTGCTAGAGAGACTTTGCAAAATACCGCGATAATTCCCATCAAAATCGCCCAAACTCCACTCATTGCCAAAATTACGAGCAACAAAGGTAATCGCAGTACTGCAAGAAGCATGTAGATCGGTCGTAATACGATTGCTAAAGGAATCCCAATTAAACGAATTGGCTGCACGAGCACCAGAATTACTTTCTGCTCCCAACAAGAAGGAGCGTCACCGTAAGGATTCATAGAATCTCAATAGGTAATGGTGCCGGCTAACTAAAAATGGACAACAAAAGTGGTGCCTAATCCGGCGAATTTTGCCTTTTGCTGCGTCATCCTGCAAGCAATCCAAGCCATTAACAGATTCAAGCGATTAAAATATCCCGCACGGGTTCGAATCCTGTAAATCCTGTCTATTCTTGTTTTGCTTTCATCCGCGTTTATCGGCGTTCATCTGCGGTTCCATTATGCGGTTCACACAGCGCTTGTTATTTGAGCAGCCCCTTGAGTTTTTCCTGCAGTTTGCCTTTGACCGCCTCTTCGGCTTTTTGCTTGACGACCTCGGTCGCGGCCGCGCCGAAATCCAGGCTGTACTGCGGCGCCTTGAACGGGCCGGACACGCGCACCGGTATGGTCACCCCTTTAAGCGAGGAAATATCCGCGCCGCCCTGCCCCTTGCCGCTCTCCACGATGGACGCTTTGGCGAGATAGTTCAGTCTGTCTTCGCCGATATTGATGTCGCCGCTCCCGCTCAAGCGCAACAGCGGCGATTTCATTGAAAGATCGTCGTTGTGGGCGACGCCGTTCCTGATGTCGAAGCTCGCTTTGAGTTCGCTGAAATCGGTCTTCTGCGATTTGTCCGCGGCCTGGGTTTGTTGACCCTTGAGCGCGCCGAGCTTGGATTTAAAGTTGCGTAT
>DASZZH010000008.1 GCA_035543335.1 Burkholderiales bacterium | reverse complement strand
CGGGGCAAAAACCAAGGTGGGTTTCATCTCGCCGCACTCGCACAACTTCTGTGAATCCTGCAATCGCGTGCGGATTACCTGCACCGGCGAGTTATACCCGTGCCTGGGACAAAATGACGCGGTGGCCTTATTGCCCTTCTTAAGGGCCAACCCCCATGATGACGAACCGCTGAAGCAGGCCATCGTAAACTCCATGGGGATTAAGCCCAAGGGCCACGACTTCAATGTCTTCCTTCCAACTCCCAAAGTCATAAGATTCATGTCGGTCACGGGAGGCTGAGGGATGCCTCCCTACCGCCCGAAAATCAGTAACGCCAGCCGTCCGCTCACCTTTGCCGTGCGCTCGATGAACGAGCACGGGGAATGGGGTGAAACGCAAATCGCCGGCGAGCATCCCCTGACTTTGTATGTAGACAAGCGGGAAATCGTGACCCTCATGACCTTGGGCGCGAGACCTGAAGCCTTAGCCATCGGCTACTTGCGCAATCAGCGTCTGGTGAACAGTATCCAGGAAATCAAATCGGTGCAAGTGGACTGGGAAGTAGATGCAGTCGCCGTGACTACCCGGCATGGCATTCAGGACCTCGACGGGCGCATGGAAAAACGCACGGTGACCACCGGTTGTGGCCAGGGCACGGTGTTTGGCGAATTGATGGAAGAAATCGACAAACTCAAATTGCCCGCCGATGTTTGCCTCAAGGAAGAGACCTACTATGCGCTGATGGACAATGTGCGCCGCCATGACACAGTCTACAAAGCTGCGGGCGCAGTTCACGGCTGCGCGCTGTGCAAGGGAACCGAAATTCTGATATTCGTCGAAGATGTGGGCAGGCACAACGCGGTGGATGCGATTGCCGGGCAGATGTGGCTTGACCGCATCGAAGGCCGAGACAAGATTTTCTATACCACCGGGCGCCTCACTTCCGAGATGGTAATCAAATGCGCGCAGATGGAAATTCCCTTTCTGGTTTCGCGCTCGGGGCTTACCCAGATGGGTTATGAAATCGCCAAAAAAATCGGCCTCACCATGATCGGCCGCGCCACCGGCAGGCATTACTTGCTGTTCACCGGCGAATCGCGCTTCATCAAATCCAGACAACCCGCACCAGCCTAAGAGATGGGAAAAATCACCGGCGTAGTACTCGCCGGCGGCCAGGGCCGGCGCATGGGAAGCGTGGACAAGGGTTTAACGCTGCTCAAAGGCAAACTTTTTATTGAGTGGGTACTGCAGCGTTTCGCGCCGCAAGTCAATGAAGTATTGATTAACGCCAACCAGAATCTCAAGCAATATGCGCGATTCGGCTACCGCGTGATTCCGGATGAAATCGGCGGCTTTGCCGGCCCCCTCGCCGGGCTGCACCGCGGGCTGATGGAAGCGCGGCACGAATGGATCGCCACCGTCCCCTGCGATTCGCCGTTCCTTCCGCTTGACCTGGTGGAACGCTTGTATTCCGGCTTGAGCAATGCGCAAGCGCAACTCGCGGTAGTCAGGACATTTGATCAACCGCATCCGGTGTTCTGCCTGTGCCGGCGCGATGTGCGTGATCATCTGAGCGCATTCCTTAATGCGGGCGGTCGCAAGATTGACGCCTGGTATGCGACGCTCAAGGTCACGGAAGTTTCATTTGACGACCAGGCGGAAGCTTTCAGCAACATTAACACCCCGCAGGAGTTGCACAGCTTTGAAGCGGGCGCTATTCCCCCCAACCGGAATCAGGTGTAAGCGTGAGTGAAAAGCTGGCAGCGTTCGATGAAACCTATCTCACGGTGCATCAGGTCGCAGAATACCTGCACCTTAACGAAAAGAAAATCTACGCTATGATGCTTAGGCAGTTTTTCCAAACTTGTTCCACAACCAGTGATCCACGCTGAGTTTCCCGGGCCCGCTGAACACCAGCGGCAGGAACATGATGAGATAAATCAGCGGAAGCTTGAAGCCGTTCTGGCACACGTTATAGCCATGGCCCGCGTGCACGCTGGCCCAGGCTACCAGCGTGAGTATCACCAGCGACACGCTGAAAAAGCGGGTGCCCAGCCCGATTATCAGGGCTACAGAGCCGAGGAGCTCGGACCATGTGGAAAGCTGCCAACTCACATCCACCGGCACCAGGTTAAAAGGAAAAGGGAACTTGTCCTGAATGTCGGCAAACCAATTCTCGCCCCTGAATTTCTCCGCTCCGGATTCCCAGAATTCATAAGCCAGCAGCAAGCGCAACCCCAGCTGCGGCAGGAATTCGCCGACTGTGTTTGCGATACCGAGCAATTTGTCGAGCAACGCAAAGATCTGGTTCATTCGACTCTCCTTAAAGATTTAGGGCACGAATCGAAAAATTTCGCTTATTGGTCGCTTCGATACCGCAGGGCTTACATTCCACTCAAGAGTCATTGGGTCGAGGCGGCGCGCGCCGCCGGATCCTGTCGGTAAAACGCAGCAAGCTGTCGGTACACTTGCGGATAAGATCGCTTGAGCAGCGTCGGGGTTTCAAAAAAGACTTCGCTCAGGACGGCAAAGAATTCCGCGGGGTTTTCCGCCGCATAGGGATCTATGGCCGTATCCTCACCCGAATCCACTTGCGCACAGAAATCATCGTAGGCCGCCGAAAACGCTTTAGCCCATTCCTCGCGGCTCATTTCCTGGTGCAAAGGCGGAAAACCGTTGGGCTCGCCATTTAGCATGTCGAGCTTGTGCGCAAATTCGTGTATCACCACGTTGACGCCTTCCCCGCGGCCGTATTCCGCCGCTTCCCAGGACAAAATCACCGGGCCTTGCAGCCACGCTTCACCCTGCATCGGCTCGCGTGTCCGATGCACCACGCCGTTTTCATCAATATATTCGCGTTCGGGCACGAAATCACCGGGGTAAACGATGACTTCGACCCAGCCTTCATAGTAATCGAGGCCGAGATTAAGCACCGGCAGGCAGGCCTGGACAGCAATGACCAGGCGCATTTCATGGTCAAGCTCGAGCCCTGCCGCGCCGCTGATTTGCTTGGTTTTAAGAAAAAGCCGCGCCAACTCGCGCAGACGTTCGCGCTCATCGGCATTGAGCATGCTCAGGAAAGCAAAACGTGAAATCACGCTTTGCCACAACGCCTCGTCCCACGCGGCGGAATTCGCGCGCCGATTCCGGGTCTTGAATCCCCACATCGCGCGTTTTAGCCCGATTCCCCGCCGCTGCGTTTCACATCCAAAAGTTCGGCCGGTTCGTTTTGCTCCAAGTCCACGCCTTCTATCCTCCTGAAACGGTCGCTGATCTTCCTGCTTGAAGTATGCACTTCCTGGGCATCCTCATGCGCCTGACGGATGTGAATGGCAAGGTTTTTCATGCGCTGATCGAAGCGCTCGAAATCAATGCTCAATTTGATGAGCGCTTCCTTTATGACATTCATGTGCTTGCGCATTTCCACGTCCCTCAACACGGCGCGCGCGGTATTGAGCACCGCCATCAGGGTCGTGGGTGAGACGATCCACACGCGCTTTTGCATCGCGTAGTCGACGATATCGGCGTGATAGCCGTGGATTTCGGCAAACACCGCTTCCGCCGGGACAAACATCACCGCGCCATCGGACGTTTCATTGGGAACGATGTATTTGTTGCTGATGTCGTCGACGTGCTTTTTCACGTCGGCCTTGAATTGCCGCTGCGCTTGGGCGCGTTCGATTTCGTTGACACCCGCGGCGAACATGCGATGGTAGTTTTCAAGCGGGAACTTGGAATCCACCGCCACCGGGCCGGTGGGCTCGGGCAGGCGCAGGATGCAATCGACGCGGCTGCCGTTGGAAAGGGTGTGCTGCATCGCATACGCGGAAGGCGGCAGGATGTTGCGCACCAAGGCTTCAAGCTGCACTTCGCCAAAGGCGCCGCGCGAACGCTTGTCACCCAAAAGCTCCTGCAGGCTGACCACATTGCTGGTGAGCCCGTCGATTTTCTTCTGCGCTTCATCTATGGTGGCGAGCCGTGCCATCACATTGGCAAAGGTTTCATTGGTTTTCTTGAAACCTTCGTCGAGACGCTCGCTGACTTTGCCGCTGATTTGCTCCAGGCGCTCATCCACCGTGGCGCGCAGGCGTTCCGAGGTTTGCGCCAGCTTTTCATCGAGCCGGTCGCCCTGGCGCGTCAGGCCCTCATGTAAATCCTTGAGCATGGAGCGGTGCTTGTCTTCCATCAACTGCGCCACTTCGGCCGACAGGTTTTTATTGAGCTGAATCAAAGCGGCGAAACGGACACCCATCCAGACGAGGACAACCAAGATCAATACCGCAACCACGCCGAGCAGAATTTCGCTCATAAACACTCCGCAAGTTGACGCCAGTATAGCTTATCAGCGCCGGCCTCGCCGCCGCTTTGGCACTAACCGAAACCGCGCAAGGTTTGCAATGGAGGCCGCAGCAAAATGGCGCGCAGTTGCGGCCAGCTCGCCAAAGGCACTCCGGCTCCGCCGCCAACCACACCCAGCAGCCACAGCCAGGGATTAAACGCATAAGGAATATTCAAGATTTTCTCGGCGAGTACCAAACCCAGCGCGCTGGAAGCCGCTGCCGCGAGCAAGCCCGCCAAGGCGCCGATGGCGGCGAACTCGGCCAGCTGGGCGCGCAAAACCTGCCCGCGGCTGGCACCCAGAGTGCGCAGCATGCCGGCTTCCAGCAAGCGCTCGTCCTGGGTCGCGACAATGGCGGCATAGAGCACCATCAACCCTGCGAACAAGCCAAATAGGAAAACGAATTCCACCGCCTGTACCACCTGGTCCATGATTTTCTGCACCTGTGCCAGAATCGCTTCGACGTCAATAACCAGAAAATTCGGGAAAGCCTTGACCAAATCGTTTATGATCGGCGCACGCTGCGGGGGCAAATGAAAGCTGGTGATATAGCTGACGGGATAGCTCTCCAGCACGCCGGGAGGCGCGATCACGAAAAAATTCACCCGGAAGCTGTCCCAGTCCACTTTGCGCAAGCTGGTGACCCGGCCCCGGATGGTGGCGCCGGCAATATCGTACGCCAGCGTATCGTCCAGACGGATACCCAGTGTTTCCGCCAAACCCTGCTCCACCGAGAACTGCGATTGGCTGTGCTCTTTTTCGGCCCACCACGCGCCCTCCACGATTTGATTGTCTTCCTGCATCCGCGCCGCCCAGGACAGATTGAATTCGCGTTCGATCAGGCGCTTGGCGCGTTCATCCGGATAATCCGAAGAAGATACGCGCTGGTTGTTGATGGCGGTCAGTCTCCCCCGCACCATGGGAAAAAACCGCGGCACATCGAAACGATGCGAAGCAAAAAACTCCTTGAGCGATGGCAATTGATCCGGTTGGATGTTGACTAAAAAGCGGTTGGGCGCATCCGCGGGCAAACTCGCCCGCCAGCTTTGCAGCAGATCGCCGCGCACCAGCGTCAACAACAACAGAGCCGTCATTCCCGCGCTTAAGCAAACCACTTGGACAACACTGGCCGTGGAGTGGCGTCTTGCGCTGGCCAAGCCATAACGCCAGGTCACGCCCACACCTTGCGGAATAAATGCCAAGGCCTTGATCAATCCAAATCCCGCCAGCGCTGAAACCACGGCACCCAACACCAAGCCTCCCAGCACATACAAGCCCAGTTTCAGCTCATTCGACTGCCACAACAGCAAGCCGGCAATCAACATCAAGCCCAATACATGACCGGCGCCGCCTGAGCCTTTAGACAGGTCCAGTTCGCGCCGCATTACGCGCAAGGCAGGCACCTGGCTTAAGCGTATGAGCGGCGGCAATGCGAAACCCAGCAACAGAACCAAGCCACTGACCAAACCTTGCAGCAACGGCAGCGGGCCGGGCGGAGGCAGGTTCTTTGCAACCAAAACGCCCAACCAATGGGCGAGCAGTTGTTGTGCAATCAATCCAAGCAGGCAACCTGCCAGGCTCGCCGCCAGCCCCAACACCAGAAAATGATAAAAATAAAGCCGCAGCATCGAACCTTGACTGGAACCCAGGCAGCGCAGCATGGCGCAGCCGTCGAGATGGCGCTCGACAAAGCGGCGCGCAGCAAGCGCGATCGCCGCCGCCGCCAGCACCACGCTCATCAGCGCCGCCAGCCCGAGATATTTTTGCGCGCGTTCCAGCGCGGCGCGGATTTCCGGGCGCGCATCCTTCACATCCTGCAGGCGCTCGCCCGATGCCAGCCGCGGTTCCGACCATTGGCGAAAAGCGGAAATCCGCTCCGGCTCGCCAGCAAAAAGCCAATAATAATTGACACGGCTGCCGGTCTGGACGAGGCCGGTGGCGGATACATCATCCTGATTCATGATGAGCCGCGGGGCGATGTTGAAAAAGCCCACCGCATAATCCGGCTCTTCGGTCACCACAGCCGCCACCTTAAATCGCGCGGCGCCGAGCTCCACGCTATCCCCCAGCTTGAGGCCGAGGCGAACCAACAGACGCTGGTCGGCCCAGACCGTCTCTGGTTTTGGAGCAGCGTTAACCGTGCTGCCGGGTTTATCGGTTTCGGTGGCGATGCGCAATTCGCCGCGCAAGGGATAGCCTTCCGCGACCGCCTTGATTTCGGTAAGCTGCCCGCTCTCCGCGTTTTGCACCATGCTGGGAAACTTAAGCACGCGCGTGACTTGCAGGCCGCGGCGGCGCGCTTCGTCGGCGAATTCCTCGCGCCAGCTGCGATCGGAAGCGAGCACCAAATCCGCGCCAAGCAGCTGGTTGGCTTCCTGATCCAGCGCCTGACCCACACGGTCAATGAAAAAAGCGACAGCGGTCACACTGCCCACCGCAATCACCATGGCCGCGGCCAGCACGCGCAACTCGCCCGAGCGCCAGTCGCGCGCCAGCATGCGCAGCGAGAGCGTGAGCAAATTCATGGCGCAAGCCGCCCCGCCGCGAGATGCAGCAAGCGGCCGCAGCGTTTCGACAAGGCTTCATCGTGAGTGACCAGCAGCAGGGTCGCGTCCTGCTCTCGGTTCAATTCAAACAGGAGCTCGATGATTTGCTCGCCGGTCACGCTGTCGAGATTGCCCGTCGGCTCGTCCGCCAACAGCAATTTGGGCCTGCCGGTAAAAGCGCGGGCCAGCGCCACGCGCTGCTGTTCGCCGCCGGAAAGCTGCCTGGGATAATGGTGCGGCCGCTGCCCCAGCCCCACGCGGTCGAGCAAGCGCAACGCCTGCGCGCGCGCATCTTTCATCTCCGCCAACTCCAGCGGCAACATCACGTTCTCCAGCGCGGTAAGCGCCGGCAACAACTGAAAAGACTGAAACACGAAGCCGACGAATCCGGCGCGCATGGCGGCGCGCCCGTCTTCATCGAGCGCAAATAAATCCACGCCGTTCAACTTCACGGTGCCGGAACTCGGCGTATCCAGCCCCGCGAGCAATCCCAGTAAAGTGGATTTCCCCGAGCCCGAAGCGCCGAGTATCGCCACCGCTTCGCCCGCTGCGATGCGGAAACTCACTTTATCCAGTATGGTCAAATCGGCTGCGCCGTTGCGCACTTGCTTGGTAAGTGCGATTGCCTGCACAATCGGTTCCATGCGTTTTTCCGTCATCGTCACCCGCGTCTTTGCTGTTTTCTGGCTAGGGTTGCCGCTTCACGCCGCTGGCGCAACCCTCATGGTATTTGGCGACAGCCTGTCTTCGGGTTATGGCCTGTCGCAAGACGCCGGCTGGGTGAGCCTGCTTAAACAACGCTTGCAACAAGAGCATCCGGAATACCAGGTCATTAATGCCAGCATCACCGGCGAAACCACGCGCGGCGGTTTAAGCCGCATCGAGAACAGCCTGAAAACCCATCAGCCGTCCATCGTCATACTTGAATTGGGCGGCAACGACGGATTGCGCGGACAGCGCATCGAAACCGCGCGCGATAATCTGGAAGCCATCATCAAAGCCTGCAAGCAGCGCCGCGCCGAGGTGCTGCTCATCGGCATGCGCCTGCCGCCGAATTACGGACCCGCTTACACCCAAAAGTTTCAGAGCATTTATCCCGAGCTCGCCAAACACCAGCGGGTGGCGCTGATGCCGTTCATGCTGGAAGGTTTTTCCGATAATCCCGCCCTGTTCCAGCCTGACGGCATCCATCCGGCGGCCGCCGCGCAACCGCTCATCCTCGACAAGGTGTGGAAACATCTGCGCCCGCTGCTGCACTGAAAGACCGGACAAAATATGCTATATTTATCTCCGCAGACAACCCAAACCCTATCGCAGGCTTAATCACGGCGAATGAAAAAACACATGGGAGAGAACAAATCCAAACTGCCGATCTACGAAGTCGAGTTTATTCCTCTGGAAAGAAGGCTGGCAAGCCGGCGCAAGCAGAATAAACCCGTGGCAGTGGAGCAGCGCAAGGGGTCTTCGCGCAGAGGGCCTGAAGGCGCAAGCCCTTCTAGCAAGGAGAAATAAGCCGGCGCGCCTCAGCGCACCGTGACTTTGGCCGCACCCTGGGTCATGCGGCCGATTTTGGCGGCATACCGAAACCCCTGTTTGTGGAACAGCTCCAGCACCTTCTCCACAGCTTCCTCGCTGCAAGCGACAAGCAGGCCGCCGCTGGTTTGCGGATCGCATAGCAGGTTCTTCTGCCATTTCGGCATCGCTTCAGGCAAAATCACTTCTTTTCCATACCCGGCCCAATTGCGGCCAATCGCGCCCGGACCGAAACCCTGTTTGGCGAGTTCCAATGCCTCCGGCAATACCGGCAACCGAGCAAAATCAATTTCGGCGCCAAGCCCGGCGCCGCGGCACATTTCCAGCAAATGCCCGAGCAAACCAAAACCAGAGACATCGGTGAGCGCGTGTACTCCCGGCATCTCCGCCAGCCCCGCACCTGCGGTATTGAGCTGGATCGTGCTCTCCAGCATTTGCCGGTAACCCTCCACGGAAAGTTTCCCTTTTTTCAGCGCGGCGCTGAGGATGCCGATGCCCAGCGCCTTGCCGAGTATCAAGGCGCCGCCCGCCCGCGCAGTGTCGTTGCGCTTCAGTTTATCGGGAGTCACCAGACCCAAACCGACCAGCCCGTAAATCGGTTCGGGCGAATCGATCGAATGCCCTCCGGCGATGGGAATGCCGGCTTGGGTGCACACCGCTTCGCCGCCGGCGAGAATGCGCTGAATGACGGCCACCGGGAGCTTGTCTATCGGCATGCCGACGATGGCGAGCGCCAGGATCGGCCGGCCTCCCATCGCATAAATGTCCGACAGCGCATTGGCCGCGGCGATGCGGCCAAAGTCGTAGGGGTCATCGACGATGGGCATGAAGAAATCGGTGGTGGCGATCAGCGCCTGCTTCTCATTCAGCCGATAAATGGCCGCGTCGTCGCTCGATTCGGTGCCGACCAGCAAATTCGGCCAGGTCTTGCCGATTGCCGACTGCGACAGGATTTCGCTCAACACCGCCGGCGCGATTTTGCATCCACAGCCGCCGCCGTGAGAGAATTGAGTCAATTTTATTCGACCCAAGTCAATTATCTGATTCATTGAAAATGCATCCTTACCCGCCTCGTGACGTGGTTAACGTAGCACAGTTGCGCGACTTTGACGAATTGATAGACGTGCGCTCGCCCCAAGAGTTCAACGAAGACCACATTCCTGGCGCCATCAATTGCCCGGTGCTCGACGACGGGGAAAGAGCGCGCATCGGCTCCCTTTACAAGCAGGTATCCAGCTTTCAAGCGAAAAAAACCGGCGCCGTGCTGATTGCACGCAACATCGCCCGCCATATTGAAACGCTGTTCCTCGGCAAGGACCAAGGCTGGCGGCCGCTGGTTTACTGCTGGCGCGGTGGCAAGCGCAGCGAAGCCATGCTGCATGTGCTCAAGCAAATCGGCTGGAATGCCGCGCGGCTGGAAGGCGGCTACAAATCCTATCGGACAGCAGTGATTGCCGGGCTGGAAGAACTGCCCCAACGTTTCGGCTTTCGCGTCATCTGCGGCCCGACCGGCTCCGGCAAAAGCCGCTTGTTACAGGCGCTAGAGGAACTCGGCGCACCAGTTCTGGATTTGGAAAAACTCGCCGCGCATCGCGGCTCGGTGCTGGGCGCACTGCCCGATGCTCCGCAGCCCACGCAAAAAATGTTCGAAAGCCTGATCTGGCGGCAACTGCAGCGCTTCGACCCAAAACGCCCGGTGTACGTCGAGGCGGAGAGCAAGAAAATCGGCAACGTGCGCGTGCCGGACCGGCTGCTTGAAGCCATGTGGAACAGCCCCTGCATCCGGCTCGAGGCCGATGCCGCGTTGCGCGCAACTTTATTGAAAAAAGAGTATCAGCACTTTCTGGAAGACCCCGCCGTGCTCCACCAGAAGCTGGGATTCCTCACCGCGCGCTATGGCCATGAAGTGATCCGGCGCTGGAAAGGATACTCCGCCAACCGCCAATGGGACGAACTGGTGCTGGAATTGCTCGAGCAGCACTACGACCCCGCTTATGGCAAATCCACGGTCAAGCATTACGCGCTTTACCAGGACGCGTTGGCGGTGCGCGTGAATGGCCCGGATGACGCGGAAATGCGTCTGCTTGCACAAACCCTCCTGTCCGGAGAAAATCCGAAAACAAAATGAAACTCGCGCTCAAGGTGGACGTGAGAACCATGCGCGGCACCCGCACCGGCGTGCCGCGCCTTATGGAGCTGCTGCAAAAGCACAACGCGCAGGCCAGCTTTTTCTTCAACCTGGGCCCCGACCGCAGCCTCTTTCCAGGCGCGGAAGTCGGCAGGCGATACGCCGAGACGCTGCGCCGGACGCGCGCCGCCGGCTTTGAAGTAGGCATTCATGCCTACAACAGCAAGCTATGGAAAAGCAAAGCCGCCCGGGCCGATGCGGCATGGACATTGAATCAAATGCAACTTGCCTGCGAGCGTTTCGACGAGATTTTCAAGGACGCCCCCCGCATCCACGGTGCACCGGGCTGGCAGATGAGCCTGTATGCTTTCCGGCTCACCCAGCGCCTGGGCTTTGATTACGGGAGCGACACCCGCGGCACCTGCCCTTTCGTCCCCATTTACCGCGGTGAAATCATCGCCTGTCCGCAGCTTCCCACCACCCTGCCAACACTCGATGAAGCGATTGCCAGCGCAAGCATGGAAGGCGCGGCCGAACATCTCCTGAAGCTCAGCGAGAATCCACCTGCCACCGGCCATCTTTACACCTTGCGCGCCGAACGCGAAGGCAGAAAACTCGCACCGCTGTTCGAGCGCCTCATCGAAAGTTGGCGCGCTCAAGGCTACGAGCTCACCTCAACGCGTACGCTGTTTGAAACGCTGGAAACCAAGAGCCTGCCGCGGCACGAAGTGGCCCTCGGCACCTTGCACGGTTTGCGCGAACCGCTCATGCTGCAAGCCAAGGAATTTCTTGCCGCTTGAGTTTTTCGGCAATCGTGTTATAAACTGCAAAACGTTAATGCTCAATCAACCCTTCCCTGATTTTGAGCTCCCTGCAACCGGGAATAAGTTTTTTCGCCTCTCCGCTCTCAAGGGCAAGCTTCTCGTCATCTATTTTGATCCCAAGGACAATACGCCAGGCTGCACCAGCGAAAGCCCGCAGTTCCGCGATCTTTATCATGGAAAGCCTGCAAGCTGTTCCATGCGCAGGAAGTCTTGAAGTATGTGCAAACCCTGAAATAATCATCTAACGGAAAAAACTACATGATCCAGAGAAAAGCCGCTTCTGTTGTCACCCGCCTGCACGCCAAAACCAAGCTGTTCGTGCTCGATACCAACGTCCTGATGCACGATCCGACCAGTCTGTTCCGCTTCCAGGAACACGATATTTACCTCCCCATGGCTACCCTCGAGGAGCTCGACAATAACAAGAAGGGCATGTCCGAGGTTTCGCGCAACGCACGCCAGGCGAGCCGCTTCCTCGATGAAATCGTGAGCGACGCCTCCATCAACATGGACGAGGGCATTTCACTCGAAACGCACGGCGGCAAGGACGCGACGGGCCGCCTGTTCCTGCAAACCAAGGCCATCAACGGTGACTTGCCTGCGCATCTGCCCCGCGGCAACAGCGACAACCAGGTCATCGGCGTAGTGAAGCATCTGCATGAAACCCATTCCGGCCGCCAGGTGATTCTGGTCAGCAAAGACATCAACATGCGGATCAAGGCGCGGGCGCTGGGTTTTGCCGCCGAGGATTATTTCAACGACAAGGTTCTCGAAGACACCGACCTCCTTTACACCGGCTTCCAGGAATTGCCGGAGGATTTCTGGGACAAGCACGGACGCGAAATGGAATCCTGGCAGCAGGCCGGCCACACCTTCTACCGCGTGCGCGGGCCGCTGTGCCCGGACCTTCTGGTCAATGAATTTGTATACCGTGAAATCGACAAGCCGCTTTATGCGCGGGTCAAGGAGCAAAGCGGAAAGACTGCGACTCTGGAAACGCTGAAAGACTATGCGCACCAGAAAAACAATGTCTGGGGCATCACCGCGCGCAACCGCGAGCAGAACTTCGCGCTGAACCTGTTAATGAACCCCGACATCGATTTTATCACCCTGCTGGGCCAGGCCGGCACCGGTAAAACGCTGCTCACTTTGGCCGCCGGCTTGATGCAAGCCCTGGAGCATAAGGTTTATACTGAGATCATCATGACCCGGGTCACCGTGCCGGTGGGCGAGGATATTGGCTTTCTCCCCGGCACCGAAGAGGAGAAAATGACGCCGTGGATGGGAGCACTGGAGGACAATCTGGACGTGCTCAACAAGACCGACGACGAGGCGGGGGAATGGGGACGGGCGGCCACGCGGGACTTGATTCGCTCGCGCATCAAGGTAAAATCACTTAATTTCATGCGCGGCCGCACCTTCATCAACAAATTTTTGATTATCGACGAAGCGCAGAACCTGACACCGAAACAGATGAAAACGCTGATTACCCGCGCCGGACCCGGAACCAAGGTGGTGTGCCTCGGCAACATCGCGCAAATCGACACGCCCTACCTGACCGAAGGCAGCTCGGGTTTGACTTATGTAGTTGACCGTTTCAAGGGCTGGTCGCACAGCGGGCACGTCACGCTGCAGCGCGGAGAGCGCTCGCGATTGGCCGATTACGCAGCGGGGATATTATGATGAAAAATTTTGCCATGAAGTTGCACCTTGCACTCTGCGGCGCGGTTTTGTTGCTCGCGGCGGCGAGTGCCTATGCAGTCGTCACCATCGGCAATATCTCGGTGCAGTCTTTCCGCGACGAAACCCTTGAAGCCTATATCGAACTGCAGACCGACGCTGGCGAAACCATTACCCTGCAATGCCTGTCGCTCGGTAAACCCGACACCGAGGCCGGCAACAACCTTTCCTATTTGATCGACGCCAGCGTCTCGCTCAACGCGCGCGACGGCAGGCAGACCGTCGGCATCACCACCACCCAGCCCATCGGCGGCGACGGTTTTAACCTGCTCTTGAAAATCCAATGCCCGGGTCAACTGCAAATTTCGCGCGACTTCTCCGTGCTGCTCGGCACGCGCATCGGCAACGTTCTGGCCCTCCCCGAGCAACCGCAGCCTGCGCCCCCGCCAACCGCACTCGGGGAAGCTCGCCTGCCCGGCCCGCTGCCTGAAAGCGGCGGATTTTACTGGGACATCCGGTCCGGCGAGACGCCGGCATCCATTGCGCAAAAGATTTACCCCAAGGAACCGCTTTACCAGAAAAAAATGGTGCGCGCGATCATACTCGCCAACCCCCAGGCGTTTCCCGACGGCCAATTGCAGGAGCTCTCCATCGGCACCGTTATCATTATTCCCGATTTGCGCAGCGTGCCCGCGGTGAAAGTCCCGGGGGAGGGGGGTGGCGCCGAGAAAAGCAAATCACTGCGCAAGTCCAAGCCGCCTCCGGCTTCCCAAAACGAGCCGCCCGGTCCCGGTAAAAATGCAGCAGGCAAACCCCCACCGTTGGCTTGCGGCTCGCAATACTTCCTCAAAATCTCCTGGCAGCTCGCTTCGTTTCCCTTCTCCGGCTTTTCTGAAAAACCCCACCCGCTCACTCGTTCCGCTCCCGAAATACAAAATTCTTACATCGCCAAAGTAACCGAGCTGGGACAAAGGCTCGCACGCCTCGACTCAGGGCTGGAAGAAATGCGATTAAGACTGGCGACGGCGTCCTCGCAAGCCGGCCAAGTGAAGCAGGCGCTTGCGCAGATGGAGAAAACTACCGTCGCAGTCAATACCACGCCGGCGCCGGCTCAGAAAGCTGAAGCGCGTAGCAATAATGCATACGACATAATGCCCTGGCTTGCTGCTGGAGCGGTGGGGTTCGGCGCGCTGCTGATGGGCCTGGGTGCAGTGCATTATTACCGCAAAAAATCCAGGTCCATCACGTCCGCCTCCACCGAGAAATTGGATGCAGGAATCGAGGAAGACATGCCCCACTCCGCGCCTCCTTCCGCCGATCATTACGTGTTGGAAGAGTCCTCTCAGCACCGGCCGAATATGGACTTGCTGCTGGAAAGTGCGGGTGGACAAGCCGGCGTGGCCGACGAGCAGGTGGACGTGGAATTACTGTTTGACCCGACCAAGTCGCTGGTGGACGATGTGGACCGCCTGGTCGCGCTGGGCCGGCCTAAAAGCGCTATCAGCCTGCTGCTCGATCAGATCAACAAGTACAAGAACGACCGGCATTCGTGGCTCAGGCTGCTCATGCTTTTGCACGTCGAGGGAATGAGCAGCGAATTCGACAAGGCCGAAAGGGAGTTCAAGTCGATTTTTCGCGATGAGGTGTCAGCGCAGGCCGTCACCGCCATCACGCGCAAGAATGAATCTGCGTCCTAGTAACTGGAACCGGTGGACGCGTAATTCTCGAAGCGCGTGTATTCGGGCAGGAAAGTCAACGGCACGGTGCCAATTGGACCATTGCGTTGCTTGCCGATGATAATTTCCGCCATCCCTTTCTCTTTGGTTGTTTCCGGATTGTAGACTTCATCGCGGTAAATAAAGAGTATCAGGTCGGCATCCTGCTCAATCGCGCCGGATTCGCGCAGGTCCGACATGATGGGGCGCTTGTTCGGCCGCAGCTCCAGCCCACGGTTAAGCTGCGAAAGCGCGACCACTGGCACGTTCAATTCTTTCGCCAGTGCTTTCAGTGAACGTGAAATCTGCGAAATTTCAGTGGCGCGGTTTTCCCCTTCGCCGCTCGCCGACATGAGCTGCAGGTAATCAACCACGATGAGTCCAAGTCCGCCGCACTGGCGGCGCAGCCGGCGCGCCCGCGCCTGCACCTGCGGGGCGGTAAGCGCACCGCTCTCGTCTATAAATATCGCAGCTTCATTGAGCTTGCCCACGGCGTGGGTGAGCTTCTGCCAGTCCTCGTCCTGCAGTTTTCCGGTGCGTACCTTGTGCTGGTCGAGACGACCGACTGAACCCATCATGCGCATCACCACTTGCGCGCCCGACATTTCCATGCTGAACACCGCGACCGGCAGGCGCAGATCAACTCCGACATGCTCGGTGATGTTAAGCGCGAGTGAGGTCTTGCCCATGCTTGGGCGCCCGGCAATGACGATGAGATCACCCGGCTGCAAGCCGGAAGTCTTCTCGTCGAGGTCGGCAAAGCCGGTCGGAATGCCGGTGATACCGCTGGGATCGTTACGGTTGTAGAGCGTGTCAATCCGTTCCACCACTTGGGTGAGGAGCGGCTGGATTTCGGCAAAACCAATCTGCCCGCGCGCGCCCGCTTCCGCAATCTGGAACACTTTCGCTTCCGATTCGTTGAGCAAATCGGTGGCTTCGCGCCCTAAAGGATTGTAGGCGCTCTCAGTAATCTCGGTGCCTACGGCAGCGAGCTTACGCAAGATAGCCCGGTCGCGCACGATTTCGGCGTAGCGGCGGATGTTGGCGGCGGAGGGCGTATTCTGCGCCAGCGCTTCGACGTACTCGTGCCCGCCGGCGTCGGCAAGCTCCGCGCTGTTTTCCAGCGAATCGGCAACGGTCAGCGCGTCGGCCGGTTTGTTGTTCTGAATCAGTTTGGAAATGTGCCGGTAAATCAGCCGGTGGTCATGGCGGTAAAAATCGGCCTCGACGATGAGATCCGCCACCTTGTCCAGCGCCTCGTTATCCAGGAGTAGTCCGCCCAGCACCGATTGTTCCGCATCAATCGAATGCGGCGGCAGCTTGATGACATCCACTTGCTCATCGTGCACTGCCTGGGAAACGACCTGGATCATGACTTAATGTTTATGTTGAGGTAAGTTATATAATATATTGTTTTATAATTATATTATTTATATAAAGCATGCGCTGCGAAGGGGTTGTTGGCGAACCGGGATGTGAGGGCATTTTACCACTCGTACAATGGATGGCGAGGAGAATAAAAAAGAGCTGTCGCCAGCCCTTTTTAACACCGTCTCGCGGAAGTCATGGCGAGCCCGCGGCTTTGCTCAGGGTAAACTCCGCGAAGCAATCTCGCTATGCGCTCTCGCCCAGCACCGAAACAGTGATATTGGCTGTTACGTCGGTGTGCAGCCCCACCGTAATTGCGTAGTCGCCGACCTGCTTGAGCGGGCCGTGCGGCATACGAATCTGCGCTTTCTGAATGGGAAAGCCCTGCTTCTGCAACGCCTCGGCGATGTCCACATTGGTCACCGAGCCAAAAAGCTTGCCGTCCACCCCGGCCTTCTGGGCGATCTGCACCATCAGGCCTTCCAGCTTCGCCGCCTGTTCCTGCTCCTTGGCGAGAGTTTCGTTTTCCACTTTTTCCAGATCGGCGCGACGCGTTTCGAATTCCTTGATGTTCTCGGGCGTGGCGCGCTTGGCCTTGCCCTGGGGAATCAGAAAATTCCGCGCGAAACCCTGTTTCACCTTGACCACATCGCCGAGCTTGCCGAGATTCGCGATTTTTTCCAGCAGAATAACTTGCATGGCTCGCTCCTTAATGCAGTTCGGTGTACGGCAAGAGCGCGAGAAAGCGCGCGCGCTTGATAGCCGTGCTCAATTGTCGCTGGTAGCGCGACTTGGTGCCGGTGATGCGCGCCGGAATGATCTTGCCGCTCTCGTTGATGAAATCCTTCAAGAGCTCGGCATCCTTGTAATCCACTTCCTTGATGCCCTCCGCGGTAAAGCGGCAGAACTTCTTGCGCCTGAACAAAGGACGGTTGCCCCCATCCTTGCGGTCTTTGCGGTCTTTTTTGTCCTTGCGTTTAAATTTCGGACGTGGCATGGCAAACCTTTCTATTCCAATTCAACGTTATTCACATGCAGCACGAGTTGCGTACTGTTCTTGCTTCGGCGCGCTAGAAAACCGGTTAGCTTCACTGACGCGCCCACATTCAGCCTGGCCGTGCTTTTCGCGGCTTCATCCAGCGCCAGCGCCTGAATTTCGCATTCCGCCTGGCGCTTCATTCCGCCATGGATTTGCCAGGAGGTGTGGCTCACCCGGAATTCCAGCACCGCGATCCCCGCGGGGGTGTAACGCAGCGGCTTGATTTCGGCAATCCGGCCGCTCAAAGCGACGCTATTGCTTTCCACTTACGCTACGGATTCCTCGGCGGCGGGCGCCTTCTCTTCCGCCGGCGCTTGCATCACCGACTTGCTCTTTTCCTCGCGCATCATCGGCGAAGGACTGCTCACCGCCTCCTTCATATTCACCATCAGGTGGCGCAGCACCGCATCGTTGAATTTAAACGCATGCTCAAGCTCATCCAGCGTCGGCTGGTCACACTCGACGTTCATCAGCACGTAGTGCGCTTTGTGGACTTTGGCAATGGAATAAGCGAGCTGGCGGCGGCCCCAGTCTTCGAGGCGATGCACCCTGCCGCCCTTGGAGGTGACCAGGCCGCGATAGCGCTCGATCATGCCGGGCACCTGCTCGCTCTGGTCAGGATGGACGATGAAAACAATTTCGTAATGTCGCAATTTAAAACTCCTTATGGGCTACGGCCTCCCGTTATACGAGACGGTAAGGCAAGGATTGAAAGGCGGCAATTATAAGGTTTCCGAGCAGCGCGGGCAACTGGTATATTATCCAGCACAATTAAGATAATTTGATTCTGACCCCTTAGATTCACGGGAAGGAAAAAATGCAGCACTTAATGATTACTACGGCTCTTGAGCTTCCTGGCTATACCATTACTAAAAATCTTGGTGTAGTTCGCGGAATAACTGTTCGCTCTCGCTCAATTGTTGGTAATATTTTTGGCGGGTTACAGTCCCTTTTTGGCGGCAATATTTCCATCTATACCAACCTATGTGAACAGGCGCGATCGGAGACCTTTGAATTAATGCGCGCCACGCCGACGAACTTGGAGCGAACGCAATCATTGCCGTACGGTATGACGCGACCGAGTTAATGGCGGGCCTGACGGAAGTCTTGTGCTACGGCACCGCAGTTGTTGTTGTAGCCAATAGATAACACCCATCCAACATTTCATTCAACCGGGACTGGCAAAAGCCGGTCCGTTAATTCAGACACGTTAAAATGATTTTGCAAGCACAGTTTCTCAGCCGGGCTTTGCATTTTTAGAGGCTCTTTGCCGCCTCGTTTCAAACAAGCATATCCCGCTCGCCACGGAAACATTCAGGCTTTCCACGCCGCCCGCCATTGGAATGCGCACCAGTTCGTCGCAGGTTTCACGGGTCAGCCGCCGCAGCCCCTCCTCTTCCGCGCCCAGCACCCAGGCGATGGGGCCATTAAGTTTTACCGAGAACAAATCCTTTTCCGCCTTGCTGTCCGCACCGATTATCCAAATGCCGCGTTCCTTTAATTCGCGCATTGTCCTGGCGAGATTGGTGACAGCAATATAAGGTACGATCTCCGCCGCGCCGCAGGCGACTTTGGATACCGTTGGAGTAATTCCTACCGCGCGATCCTTGGGGGCGATGACGGCATGCACACCACAGGCATCCGCGACTCGCAAGCAAGCGCCAAGGTTGTGCGGGTCCTGCACGCCGTCGAGCACCAGCAACAAGGCGGGTTCACTCAAATTCTCCAGCAATTCATCCAAATCAGCGGTAGGGCTCACTGGGCTGACTTTGGCCGCCACGCCCTGATGCCTGGCATGGCCGGTCATGCCGTCAAGCCGCATTTGCTCCACCAGAATCACGCGCACTTTGCGGCTCTCCGCCAATGTCAGTAAATCTTTCGCGCGATGATCCTGACGCGCTTGATCCAGATAGATTTCCTGCACGCTTTCCGCGCTTTGCCGTATGCTCGCGGTCACCGCGTGGAAACCGTAAATCAAGCGGCTCATGTTCTTGCCCTTTTTGCCTGCCGACTTTTTTTTCCCGATACCCCGGGAGCATCTTCGAGAACAAAATCGATTTTCGAGCTTTGCAAGTCCACTCTCACCACTTTGACTCGCACCCGGTCGCCCAAGCGGTATTTCTGGCCGGTGCGCTCGCCCAGCAGTAGCTGCTTGCGCGCATCGAAGTGGAAATAATCGCTGCCGAGCTCGGAGATATGCACCAGCCCTTCAATATAAATGTCATCGAGCGCCACGAAAATGCCGAAGCCCGTCACCGCGCTCACCGTGCCGTCGAAGCATTCGTTGATTTTATCCTGCATGTAGTAGCACTTGAGCCAGGCTTCGACATCGCGCGTCGCGTCATCGGCACGCCGCTCGGTTTGCGAGCAATGAATGCCCAACTCGTTCCAGTCGCCCGGATTGTAGGTCTTGCCGTTCAGCACCGCCTTGATGGCGCGGTGCACCAGCAAATCGGGATAGCGGCGGATGGGCGAGGTGAAGTGCGTGTAGGATTCGTACGCCAAACCGAAATGCCCCACGTTGTCGGGGCTGTACATTGCCTGCTGCAGTGAGCGCAGCATCGAGGTTTGCAGCAATTGCGCATCCGGACGGTTTCTAGTTTGAATAAGCAGCTTCGCGTAATCGCTGGCATGCGGATTGTCGCCTCCGCCTAATTGCAAACCGAATTCCTTGAAAAATCCCCGCAGCGCTTCCAGCTTTTCCGGCGTGGGGCCTTCATGGACACGATAAAGCGTCTTTTGGCCGTGTTGCTTGAGAAAATCCGAAGCGCAGACATTTGCCGCCAGCATGCATTCCTCAATCAGCCGGTGGGCATCGTTGCGCTTCACCGGCACGATGCGCTCGATTTTCCCCTGCTGGTTGAAAACCATCTGCGTTTCGATGGTCTCGAAATCAATCGCACCGCGTTTTTCACGCGCTTTCGCCAGCACCTTGTAAAGCCTGTAGAGCATTTGCAGGCACGGAAGGAGCTTGACGTAGCGGCGTGCAGTTTCGCTTTGCGGATGCTCCAGCATGTCCCATACCTCGGTATAGGTGAGCCGGGCGTGCGAGTGGAACACCGCCGGATAAAAGCGGTAGTCGCCGATTTCACCATCAGCATCAATTTCCATTTCACACACCACCGCCAGCCGGTCCACTTTCGGATTGAGCGAACACAGCCCGTTACTCAACACTTCCGGCAGCATCGGAATCACCCGCCGCGGAAAATACACTGAGTTGCCGCGCGCTGATGCCTCCTGATCCAGCGCATCGCCGGGCTTTACGTAATAGCTGACATCGGCGATGGCGACGAACAATTTAAATTCCCCACCATGGGGTTCACAATACACCGCGTCGTCTAAGTCCTTGGCGGTTTCGCCATCTATCGTCACCAGCGGCAAGCGCCGCAGGTCTTTGCGACCCGCATAATCCTTTTGCTCCACTCCGCTGGAAAAGCGCCGGCACAGCCTTTCCACTTCAGGCGGGAACATATGCGGCAAATCGTGCTTGCGCAGCGCGATTTCGATTTCCATGCCCGGATCGGCGTAATTACCCAGCACTTCCTCCACGCGGCCGATGGGCTGCGCGTGCTTGCTCGGCTGCTCGATGATTTCCACCGTCACCACCTGCTCTGCCTCGGCGCCACCGCTTTCGCCTTTGGCAATCAGAATGTCCTGGCTGATGCGCTTGTCTTCAGGCACCACAAACAGGACGCCGTGCTCGTCGTGCAGCCGCCCCACCACGAGCTGATTGGCGCGCGCGAGCACTTCGACGATCTTGGCCTCCGGCCGGCCGCGCCGATCTACGCCGATTTCGCGCGCCATCACGCGGTCGCCGTGCAGCACCTTGTGCATTTCACCGGGGCCGATGAACAGATCCGTCCCGCCGTCATCCGGTATCAAAAAACCAAAGCCGTCTGCGTGTCCCTGCACCCTGCCCTTGATCAGATCGAGCTTGTCCACCACGCAAATCGCGCCCTTGCGGTTGCGCATGATTTGCCCGTCGCGCTCCATCGCGCGCAGGCGCCGGTGAAACAGCGCGCTTTCCTGCGCGCTGATGCCGAGAATGTCCATCAGTTTTTCCACGGAAACGGGAACGCCCTGTTCGGAAAGGATTTTCAGTATGAATTCGCGGCTGGGCATAGCGTAGGGATATTTGGCGCGTTCGCGCTTGAGATGCGGGTCAAGCTCCCGCAATTTGGACTCGGATTTTGCCACCGGACGCGATTGGCGCCGCGCCCCGGCCGAATGGTGATGAGAATTGCTGCGTTTCGTTGACAAGAAAGTGTTTTCCTATTAGATTTGCACCTCTCGTAAAGAGCCGAGATGGCGGAATTGGTAGACGCACCAGGTTCAGGTCCTGGCGGTGGCAACACTGTGGAGGTTCGAGTCCTCTTCTCGGCACCATACGGCAGGATTCAGGATCAAGGATGCCGGATTCAACAAAACTTTTCCTGCCTTTTCCAAAATCCAGACTCCTGAATCCTGAATCCCGGTTATTTGAACGGGTGGCGCAGCACGATGATTTCTTCGCGCTCTGCTCCGGTCGAAATCATATCAATCGGCACATCGCAAATTTGCTCGATGCGCTTCAAGTAATTCTGCGCCGGGCGCGGTAAATCTTCCAATCGCTTTATCCCCACCGTGCTTTCTTTCCAGCCCGGAATTTCTTCGTAGATGGGCTCGCATTTGGCCAGCAGCTCCGCCCCCACCGGCAGGATATCGCTTTCCTCTCCATCCATTTTGTAGCCCACGCCCAGCTGCAGGCGTTCCATGCCGTCGAGCACATCGAGCTTGGTGACGCACAGGCCCGAGACGCCGTTGATTTGAATCGAGCGCTTCAACGCCGCCGCATCGAACCAGCCGCAACGGCGCGGACGCCCGGTGGTGGCGCCAAATTCCTGGCCGCGCGATGCCAGAAGCTTGCCTACTTCATCGCTCAATTCCGTCGGAAACGGCCCGGAACCCACGCGCGTGGTATAGGCCTTGGTGATGCCCAGCACGTAATGCAGCAAGTTCGGGCCGATGCCGCTTCCCGCCGACGCCGCGCCGGCGACGCAATTGCTGGACGTCACAAAGGGATAGGTGCCATGGTCAATATCGAGGAGCGTGCCTTGCGCGCCCTCGAACAGAAGATTTTTGCCCTCGCGATTGGCCTGATACAAAAGCCGCGGCACATCGGCGACCAGCGGCTTGATCGGCTCGGCCAGCGCCAGCGTTTGTTCCAGCGTGCGCTGAAAATCCAGCGGCTTGACGCTGAAATAATTTTTCAGCACGAAGTTGTGATAATCCAGCACTTCGCCCAGTTTCGCTGCGAAGCGCTCGCGCTGGAACAGATCCTGCAAACGAATCGCGCGCCGCGCCACTTTGTCTTCATAAGCCGGGCCGATGCCGCGCCCGGTCGTGCCGATCTTGCCGGCGCCTTTCGCCGCTTCGCGCGCCTGATCCAGGGCCACGTGGTAAGGCAGAATCAGCGGGCAGGCTTCGCTGATCTTGAGCCTCCCCACTACCTCCACTCCGGCTCGCTTGAGTGTAGCGATTTCCTCCAGCAGCGCCTGCGGCGAGACCACCACGCCGTTGCCGATGTAGCAATGCACACCCGCGCGCAGAATGCCGGAAGGAATCAGATGCAAAACGGTTTT
This sequence comes from Burkholderiales bacterium, assembly GCA_035543335.1. Classification (NCBI taxonomy): domain Bacteria; kingdom Pseudomonadati; phylum Pseudomonadota; class Betaproteobacteria; order Burkholderiales; species Burkholderiales bacterium. The sequence continues at coordinate 40,334 of DASZZH010000008.1, read as the reverse complement.
CCTGCCGGCGATGACCAGGGTGTGGCCGGCATTGTGCCCGCCTTGGAAGCGCACCACGCCTTGCGCGTGATCGGTCAGCCAGTCGACGACCTTGCCTTTGCCTTCATCCCCCCATTGAGTGCCGACGACGACGACGTTTTTGGACATGCCCGGTCAATTTCCTTTAGTTAGGCCTTTTTGCCACAGAAACCCGTAGAACGGAAGACAAACATTCTTCAATAATAATGTTGTTATGAATTTCTCCGTGACCTCTGTGCCTCTGTGGTTTCACTTAATCGGCACGATTTCCCACTTGCCGTTGCGCGACACCAGCTGGCGGTCGCAATTCGATTCGCCGCGGCTGTCTTCATGCCCGGGCAAATCCACCATGACGACTTCCCCTTGCGCGCGCAATTCGGCAATGCGCTTTTGCAAAGCCGCGTCCTGCGCATAAGGCGCGAGGATGGCCGAAGACGCTCCGTCGGCAGACACCAGCGCGGCAAGCTCGCGCAAGTCCATGCTGAAGCCGGTCGCAGCGCGCGGACGGCCGAATGCCTTGCCCACTTCGTCATAACGCCCGCCCAGGGCAACGGCATTGGGCGAACCTTTGGCATAGGCGCTGAACACCACGCCGCTGTGGTAGTGGTAGCCGCGCAACTCCGCCAGATCAAAGCACAGACTCGCCACATCGCCGCGAAGTTGAGAAGCCAGCGTGCGCAAATCGGAAAGCGCGGCGGTGATTTCCGGATAATCCGGGAGTTCCTTTTGCCCGCGCTGCAAAACCTCATCCCCTCCGTTGAGTTCCGCCAGCAAAAGCAGCGCCTTGCTTGCCCGCGCATCAAGACCACCAGCAAGATTCCGCACCGCCGGCACGTCCTTGGATTGCAGCGCGCCAAACAGTTCGGCTTCAAGTTCAGGCGCAATGCCGGCGCGGCCGGCAATGGCTTTGAATACCTTGACATGGCCGAGGTCGAGATGAATCTCATCGATGCCCGCGAGCTTCAGCGCCTGCAGCATCAGCCGCTGGATTTCCACGTCGCTCTCCACGCCGGCGTGGCCGTAAACTTCGGCGCCGATTTGCAGCGGCTCGCGGGTGCGCGTCATGGCCGATGGCAAGGTGTGCGAGACGCTGCCGCAATAGCACAGGCGGGTGACGCCCTTGCGGTTCAGGAGGTGCGCGTCGATGCGCGCCACCTGCGGCGTAATGTCGGCGCGCAAACCCATCATGCGGCCGCTCAATTGGTCCACCAGCTTGAAGGTTTTCAAATCCATGTCACGCCCGCTGCCGGTGAGCAGCGATTCGACATATTCGATGAGCGGCGGGATCACCAATTGATAGCCGTGCACATAAAACAGGTCGAGGATGCTCCGGCGCAGCCGCTCGATGCGGCGCGCCTCCGGCGGCAGGATGTCTTCGATGTATTCGGGCAGCAGCCAGTTGCGCATAAGAATCTATCTCATCGCACCAGATAAAGCAGCAGCAAACCGACGAGCATCGAGCTCAAACCGATAAAGCGGATTTGGCCGTCGGTCATTTCGGTAAGTCTCTTGAAGGCTTCGCGCCAGATGGCCGGCAGCAGAAACGGCAACACGCCTTCCAGCACCAGCATCAGGGCGAACGCAGTCAGCAACAGTTTGGACATGGTGCGACTACTTGCCCGGTTTGCCGGCGTGTTTTAGGTATTTGAAAAACTCCGAATTGGGGTCCAGCACCAGCACGTCGTTTTTGCTCTTGAAGCTTTGCCGGTAAGCTTCGAGACTGCGGTAAAAAGCGTAGAATTCGGGATTCTGCTGATAGGCCTCGGCATAAATCGCCGCGGCCCGGGCATCGCCCTGGCCCTTGATGCGCTGCGCTTCACGGTAGGCCTCGGCGATGATCACCTCACGCTGACGGTCGGCGTCGGCGCGGATTTTTTCCGACTCGGCGAAGCCGGTCGAGCGCAATTCATTGGCCACGCGCTTGCGCTCGGCTTCCATGCGGTGGTACACCGACTCGCTCACTTCCTGCGGCAGATCCACCCGCTTCAGGCGCACGTCCAGCACCTGCACGCCGATCTTGCGTGCGTCCTCGTTGGCCTTGTCGCGCATCAGCTCCATGATCTTGTCGCGCTCGCCGGACACCACGTCGTGCACCGTGCGATTACCGAATTCGTCGCGCAGGCTCGAGTTCACCGTCTGCGCCAGCCGCGTCTGCGCGCGCTGCTCGTCCCCGCCGACACTCACGTAATACTGCTTCACGTCCACGATGCGCCATTTGACGAAGGAATCCACCAGCACATTTTTCTTTTCCGAGGTGAGAAAACGCTCCGACTCCGGCGAAGCCAAAGTCAGAATGCGCGTCTCGAAGTAGCGCACGTTGTCGAGCAGCGGCACCTTGAAATAAAGCCCCGGCTCCTTTTTGACCGATTTGATTTCACCCAGACGGAACACGATGGCGTTCTGCCGCTGGTCCACGGTGAACAGGGACAGGCTCGTCAGCACCAGCACCACGATCAGGGCAACCAGTACCGCGCTCGCGCTTCTCATTGGCGCTCCTCCCGATCGCGGCTTCTGAATGCCTCGCGCGAGCGCGCGGTGCTTTCAGGTTGTTGCGACTCAGGGGCGGCCGCCCGCGGCGGCACTTCCTGCGGGGGAGCGGTGGCGGTGCTCATTTGCATGAGTTTGTCCAGAGGCAGATACAGCAGATTGGCCCCGGATTTCTGGTCGATCAGCACTTTACTGGTGCTGGAAAGGATTTGCTGCATCATGTCCAGATACAAGCGGTCGCGCGTCACCGCCGGCGCCTTGCTGTATTCCACCAGAATTTGCCTGAAACGCGCGGCGTCGCCTTCGGCGTTGGCCATCACCCGCTGCCGGTAGCCTTCGGCTTCCTGCAGCAGGCGCGCGGACGAACCGCGCGCTTTCGGTATCACGTCGTTGGCGTAACCCTGGCCTTCGTTCTTCTGCCGCTCGCGGTCCTGCCCCGCTTTTACCGCGTCGTCAAACGACGCCTGCACCTGTTCCGGCGGCTGGGCGTTTTGCATCGTCACCTTGCTGATCAGGATGCCGGTCTTGTAGCGGTCGAGAATCTCCTGCATCAGGCGCGTGGCGTGCGCCGCCACTTGCTCGCGCCCCTCGTAGAGCACGAAATTCATTTTGCTTTTCCCGACGATTTCACGAATCGCGGTTTCCGCCACTTGCAGCACCGCATCATCCGGCTCGCGGTTGTTGAAAAGGTAATCCTCAGGGCTTTTCAGGATGTACTGCACCGCAAACTGGATATCGATGATGTTCTCGTCATCGGTGAGCATCAGCGATTCCGTCAGCACCTTGCTTTTCACGTTGTTGCGGTAGCCCACTTCCTTGGTGCGCACCTGCGAGAGGTTGACGATTTCCACGCTTTCGATGGGATAAGGCAGGCGCCAGTGCGGCCCGGGCTGCGTGGTTTCCACATATTTTCCAAAATGCAGCACCAGGCCGCGCTGCGAGGCATCAACGATATAAATACCGCTCGCCAGCCAGACGACCAAAACCAGAACGGCGAGCAAGCCCAGCCTGCCGCCGAAGGGCTTGGGCGAATCGGGCGTGGGCCCGCCGCCGGACTCACGGCCGCGGCCGAACAGCGAATTCAATTTTTCGTTGAATTTGCGCCAGACTGCTTCGAGATCGGGAGGCCCCTGGTTGCCGCGCCTGCCCCATTGCGGATCATTCAATGCCATAATGTTTGCTGCACAGTTCGGTTTTGTCGCGCACCGCAGGCTCCCGGTTCAGGCCGGGCGCTATCGGTACTTTTGCTGTTTCGGGAAATTCGCTGGCTTCGAGGAGCGCCTGCCGCACCAGTTCGATGCCTTCCGCGCTTTGTGCGCTCAAACGAATACGGGTAATTTTACCATACTCGTCCCGCTCCACGCCCGCCTTCCAGCCGCACAAATCGATCTTGTTAAACACCAGTATCTGCGGCAAGGCATCCGCGCCGATTTCCGCCAGCACTTTGTTCGCTTCCTCAATCTGCCGCTCGCGGTCAGGATGGCTCGCGTCCACCACATGTAGCAGCAAATCCGCCTGCGCGGTTTCTTCCAGCGTGGCGCGGAAAGCTTCCACCAGCGTGTGCGGAAGACCACGGATAAAGCCAACCGTATCTGACAGCGCCACCGTGCCATGACCCTCAACAAACAATTTGCGCGTAGTGGTATCCAGCGTGGCAAACAGCTGGTCGGCGCAATAAGCGTGGGCGTGAGTGAGGCTGTTGAAGAGCGTGGACTTGCCGGCGTTGGTGTAGCCCACGAGAGATACCGACATCACCTTGGTGCGGCGGCGCGCCCTTCTCTGCACTTCGCGCTGGCGGCACAGTCTTGCCAATTTATCCTTGAGCACCTTGACGCGCCTGGCGAGCAAACGCCGGTCGGTTTCCAACTGGGTCTCACCGGGGCCCCGCAATCCGATGCCGCCCTTTTGCCTTTCCAAGTGCGTCCAGCCGCGTACCAGGCGGGTGGCAAGATGCCTAAGCTGCGCGAGCTCCACTTGAAGTTTGCCTTCATGGCTTTTGGCGCGCCTGGCGAAGATGTCGAGAATGAGGCTGGTGCGGTCCACCACCCGGCAGCGCAACTGCTTTTCCAGATTGCGCTCCTGGGCCGGGGACAATTCGTGGTTGAAAATGACGAGGTGCGCGAAAGTTTGGCGCAAAGCCAGCGCAATTTCCCCGACTTTGCCGGTGCCGGCAAAAAACGCGGGGTCGGGTCTTGAGCGTTTTCCCTGGATCAGGCTGCGGGCGTCGATGCCGGCGCTTCTTGCCAGGAGCTTGAGTTCCTGCAGGCTTTCCTCGTAGCCGGCTTCGCCGAAATCGAGGCCGACTAATACTGCCGTACTCCCGCTGTCGGGACGCTCGAACATTAAAACTTTAACGTCAACTTTCCGAGGATGAGGATGGCTCGAACGGTGGTATGCTCACCGGCCTGGCGGGAACCACGGTGGAAATGGCGTGCTTGTATACCATTTGCGTGACTGTGTTCTTCAGCAACACTACATACTGGTCAAACGATTCGATTTGCCCTTGCAGTTTGATGCCGTTCACCAGATAAATCGAAACCGGCACATGTTCCTTGCGGAGAGCGTTCAAAAACGGGTCTTGTAACAATTGCCCTTTGGTCATGTTGACTCCAAATTTTAGTTATTGGGTGTTTAACTTTACTTGATTTTCTGGCTTAAAGCCAGCCGTCGAGCCCGGCGGCAAACACTTCGTTTTCAAGCCTTTTTCCCGGCATAGGGGTTGCGGCCGCGCTTGAATTCCACCTTGAGCGGCGTGCCCTGCAGTTTGAATGCCACTCTAAATACGCCCTCCAGATAGCGCCAGTAGCTGTCCGGCACCGCATCCAGGGCATTGCCGTGAACCACGATCCGCGGCGGGTTGCGGCCGCCTTGATGGGCGTAGCGCAATTTCGGGCGGATGAGCCCCGAGCGCGGCGGTTGCTGCCTGGTGACCGCGCCCATCAAGACACGGGTCAGCCTGGGGGTGGGGAGTTTCGCCATCGCCGCCGTATACGCCGCATCCACCGCTTTCATCAAGGCGACTAGGCCCTGTCCTTCCTGCGCCGAAATAGTGTGGACCTGGGCGAAGTCGAGAAACTTGAGCTTCCACGCCAGATCGCGCTTGACCTGTTCGCGCTCGGCCCAGCCAAGGCCGTCCCACTTGTTCAACGCCACCACCAAGGCCCGCCCCGCTTCCAGAATGATGCCGGCAATGTGCGCGTCCTGTTCGGTGATCTGGTTTTGCGCATCGAGAACCAGCACCGCCACATTGGCATCCGCCACCGCCTGCAGGGTTTTGAGCATGGAAAATTTCTCGACCGTCTCCACCACCTTGCCGCGCTTGCGCAAGCCGGCGGTGTCGATCAGCGTGTAACGCTTGCCTTGCCGCTCGAAATCCACGTAAATGCTGTCGCGGGTGGTGCCGGGTTCATCGAACACGATAACCCGCTCCTCGCCCAGCAGGGCGTTAACCAAAGTGGATTTGCCGACGTTGGGACGGCCGACGATGGCGATTTTCGGGTGAGTGTCTTGCTGCAGCGGCGTTTCCTCGTCTGGCGCATCGGCCAAAATCAACTCGACGAGCTCGTTCACGCCTTCGCCATGCGCCGCCGCTATCGGCAAGGGTTCGCCCAAACCCAGCTCGTGAAATTCGGATGCGGCTAGAGCAGACGCCATTCCTTCCGCCTTGTTCACCACCAGATAGAGCGGGCGCCCGCATTTGCGAAGATTATCGGCAATCATCCGGTCCGTGGCCGTCAATCCTTCCCGCGCATCGACCAGAAACAGAATGCGGTCGCCTTCCGCCACCGCTTGCAACGTTTGTTTCGCCATTTCCGGCAGAATGCCCTGCCTGGCCGCCGGCTCGAGGCCGCCGGTATCCACCACCAGAAACGGCCTGGTTCCGATTCTGCCCTGCCCATAATGGCGATCGCGGGTCAGGCCGGGGACTTTGGCGACGATGGCATTGCGGCTTTTGGTGAGCCGGTTAAACAGCGTGGATTTGCCGACATTGGGGCGACCGACCAGGACCAGGGTGGGTTTCATGATGCACTATAAGCGGTGAGCAGGTTCGTCCGATTAACCTTCACGGATTGGATTGGATCGTCATGGCGAACAGCCGGCCGCCGTGCGTCTGCACCAAAAGACTTCGCGGCAGCACAATCGGCGGCGCGAAGACGCGGCTGCCATCGGTGGAAAGACGCGCGGCAAAGGCGCCGTCTTCACGCGACAGGAAATGCACATAACCGTGAAAATCGGAAACAACCACATAGCGGCCAAACACCAGCGGTGCGGTAAGCTTGCGCCCGAAAAGCTTGGCCTGTTTCCACACGCTGGCGCCGCTAAACTTGTCCAGTGCAATCACCCCGCCCTTGTCGTCGCTCACATAGACATTGCGCTCATCCAGGGTCATGCCGGCGATGCTCGAGATTTCGCGCGACCAAAGTAGATTGCCGCGCAACAGGTCAAAACACGCCACTCGTCCCTGGTACGCCACCGCGCAAACGCGTTCCTGATCCACCACCGGAACGCTGGTAATGTCGGTGACGCGCTCCAATTCAGTGGTGCCGCGCGGCAGCGCCACCGTCGCTTCCCAACCGATATTTCCGGTGCCAAGGTCGATCGCGACCAGCTTGCCGCCGGCAAATCCGGCAAATACCCCGCCGTGCGTAATCGCCACGCTGGCAAACGAACGCACGCTAAGCGCCGGGGTGCTGCGCTGGTAGACCCACTTGCGCTTGCCGGTTTCCGCTTCCAGCCCGAAAATCCGCCCGTCTTCGGTGCGCACCACCACGATTCCGTCCGCCACGCGGGCGGGACTCAGGATTTCGCTGGTGAGTTGCGATTTCCACAGCAGATAACCTTCGCTGTCAAACGCCAGCAGTTCGCCTTTCAAATCGCCCACCAGCACTATATTATGCTCGGCGCCGACGCCCCCGGAGAGCCTGCGCTTGGTGTCCACCCGCCAAATCAGCTTTCCGCTCACGGCGTCGTAGCGCATGAGTTCGCCCTCATCGTTGGCGGCGTAAACGCTGTCGGAGGCGAACCCCGGGGCGAATACGTACGCGCCGGACGGGCCGACGTCCTTTTTCCACTTGACTGCGGCTTTGGCGGTGCGCGTGAACGTCACCAGCCGCGCCGGCTTCTCCCCGGTATCCGGATCGCTGCCAAAACCGAGGAAATCGGAGCAGGCGCAAAGGAAAAGCACAAGCAGCGGCACGACCGCCCAGGAAAACCGCCGCTTCATTTACTTTCCTCCCAGAGCGTCCAGCTTGACCTGAATCAGGCTGCGGTAATTGCTTTTCTTGTCGCTTTTGTCGAGCGCCGTCTGGTAGGCGCCCCTCGCCTCGGCGGTTTTGCCTTGGGCAACCAGGAGGTCTCCCTTGAGATCGTAAAACAGCGGGTCATAGGCCGGGCTGTGTTTGGCTTCGAGGAGCGAAAGCGCCTCGGCATAATTTTTTTCATCGAGCAGCGCGCTGCCAAGCCGCAGCCTCGCCATGTCCCGAAGCTCGTCTTCGGAAGCGTTGTCAATGACCCATTGCAGCTGCGCCTTGGCGCTTTTAACATCGCCCGAATCATAATTGGTCTTGGCGGCAATCAATGCGGCGCGCGCGGCGTAGGCGGTGGATGGAAATCTTTCGACGATGGCGCCCGCCGTCTCCTGAATTTTTTTGGCGTCCTTGCCCGGCAGCAGTTCCTCCAGCGCCCCATAAAGTGCGGCCGCCTGCCGGGCCTGCGTGTGCTGGTAATGGCGCCAGCCTTGCACTGCCGCCGCACCCAAGGCGAAAACCACCACGATGGTAATCACCAGCCTGCCGTTTTCCTTCCACCAGGCTTTAAACTCCTCTATCTGCTCTTGTTCCTGCAAGTCATACATCGGGTTTCCTCAGTTTCTCGATAATCCGTGTCAATCCTGAGCGGATCTGTTCGCCCGCTTCGAGCAAGGGTTTCAGGCTTACTTCATTGGCCCGCGCTTCGTCATCGCCGATAATCACGGCGTAACGGGCGCCGCTGGCATCCGCTTTTTTCATTTGCGCCTTGAAACTGCCGCCGCCGCAATTCAGGAGCACGCTCAAGCCATGGTCGCGCAGGACTTCCGCAATTTGGAATGCCTGGCGCTCGGCAAGTTCGCCCTGATGCACCAGATAAGCATCGGGTGCAGGTTGCTTTTCTTCCCGCTGTTGCAGCGCCAGCAGGCGCTCGATGCCCATGGCGTAGCCGCACGCCGGCGCGGGCCCGCCACCCAATTGTGCAACCAATCCGTCGTAGCGTCCGCCGGCACAGATCGTGCCTTGCGCGCCCAGCCTGCCGGTGACCCACTCGTACACCGTCAAGTTGTAGTAATCGAGCCCGCGCACCAGGCGTGGGTTGATTTCGAAGGCAATGCCCGCGTTCTTGAGCAGCGTCTGCAGCTCTTCAAAGTGCTTGAGCGAAGCCTGGTCCAGCTCATCTATGAGCCGCGGCGCGGCTTCGATGACGGGCTGCATCGCCGGCTCCTTGCTGTCGAGCACGCGCAGCGGGTTTCTTTCCACGCGTTCTTTCATCTTTTGGTCAAACTGGCCAGCAAACGATGTTAGATATTTTTTCAGCCGCTCGCGGTAGCGGCTACGGCACTCCGCGCCGCCCAGCGAATTGATTTGCAGCTGGATGCCCGATAAACCCAGTTTTTTCCACAGCCGCGCACTCATGATGAGGTGCTCGGCGTCGATATCGGGCCCGGCAAAACCCAACGCCTCCACCCCGATCTGGTGGAACTGGCGGTAACGCCCCTGCTGCGGGCGCTCGTGGCGGAACATCGGGCCCGTATAATAAAGACGCAGCGGCCCGGGATACAGCAGATTGTGCTCGAGCACCGCGCGCACGCAGGAAGCGGTGCCTTCCGGCCGCAAGGTGAGGCTCTCGCTGTTTAACTGGCCGACGAAGGTGTACATCTCCTTCTCGACGATATCGGTCGCTTCGCCAATCGAGCGCACGAACAGATCGGTTTTTTCAACCATTGGCATGCGAATGTTGCGATAGCCGTAGGCGGCCAGCCACTCGCGCACCGTGTCTTCGAACGCCACCCACCGGGGCGCCTGCTCCGGCAAGATGTCGTTCATCCCGCGTACCGCCTGAATGTTGTTTTGTTTCATTGTTCCGAAGAGAGGAGGCCCATCGGCCGTCCCATTAACCAAGTCCAGGGCTCCGGGCGCTACTCCAAAGTCAGGCGCGCCACATCGACTTTGGTATACGGTTTCAAATCCACCGGCTTGTTGTTGTAAATGATCCTCACCCCCGCGGCGTTACCGACCACCACCGAAAACGGCGGCACGCCGCGCACTGACTGCGTGCTGCCCGCCGGATTGAGCTGGGAAAAAATCGCCTTGCCGTTCTTGTCGGCAATCTCCACCCATGTATCCTGCACGAACTCCAGGCGAATCTCCGCGCCTCGGTCGCGCGGCGCAACCGGCCTGATATCGGTTTGCTGTGCCGCTGCCGCCGCGCTGCTTTGCGCCAGGTCGGGTGGGGCGGGCACCGGCTCCGTTATTAGCTTCCGCGGCGTCTCGGTTTTGCTTTTCTCCACCGCTGCGGGTGCGGGTTCGCGTTTTACATTGACCGGCTTGGGCGCATCTTTTTCCAGCTTGCCGTGATACCACTCATAAGCAAAGAAACCCGCCAGCAGCGCAGCCAGCACGCCGGATATCGCGTAACTGCGCCAGTCGTATTTTTTATCGGAAGTGGTGGGGATTTCCGCTACGCCGTGCTCGGCTTCAGGCACTTGCGGCGGCGGCGGCATCAGTTTGGCGGCCTTGAGCAGCGGCTCGACATCAACTTGCACCAGCTTCGCGTAGTTGCGGATAAAGCCGCGCACGAACGTGATGCGCGGCAGGCTCTTGAAATCATCCGCTTCCAGCGCTTCCACCTGGCGCACGGCGAGCTTGAGCTGACGCGCCACATCAGACACGCTCAGGCCCTGGCGCTCACGCGCCGCGGATAGAACGCGGCCGATGCTTGCCGTTTGGTTGTCCGCAGCGCCTTCAGTCATTCGAACTGCCCGTAATTCAGTGCGCGGGTTTCCCTGGAGTCCGGATAACGCTTGCGCAATTGCGCGGCGTAGCTTGCTTGCGCATTGCTGTCGCCCAGTCTGCGCTCAATGCGCACGCCCAGCCACAGGCTTTCCGGGGTTGGCACCGACGTCACCTGCATGTACTTGACCAGATATGATTTGGCTTCGCCGTGCTGGCCGCGTTTGAATTTGAGGTCGGCCATGTTATAAAGCGCCGGCTGCTGATCGGGGCGCAAGCGCAGCGCTTTCAGGAAATAGGCTTCGGCGGCCGCCTCATCGCCGCTGCGGCGCGAGCAAATACCGGCATTGGCATAGGATTTTTCCGGCGTGGCGTAAAGCGGATTTTTCAGCGCCGCGAGGAAATACTTGATTGACTCCTGCTCGCGCTTGCGCTGGCACAGAAACCAGCCGTAATTGTTGTTCGCGTCCGAATCCAGCGGCGTGAGCTTGAGCGCCTGCCGGAAATTGCGCTCCGCGTCCGCATCTTCACGCAACTCCATGTATACCAGCCCCAGCACGTTGTACGCCTGCGCATAATCGGAATCGGCGCGCAAGGCCTCCTTCAATTCCTCCAACGCCACGCCTGGCTGGCCGCGCTCAAAATATCCCGAGCCCAGTTCAGTGTGGATTTGCGCGCGGCGTTTTGCATCCGCCTGTTTGGCCGGCGGCGCTTCCAGCGGCGAAGTGGACGTGGTTTGCACCCGCTCCTGAATGCAGCCGGCAAGCATGACCGACAATCCAAGCAAAAGGATTTTTTTCACGGTGAATCCCCCATCGCGGCGCTACGGCGCAATTTGCGCCTGGTGCGATCCTGCACTTCGCCGGTCAGTTGCCCGCATGCCGCGTCAATGTCGTCGCCGCGCGTCTTGCGCGTGGTGACCACCAGACCGGCTTCCACCAGCACGTCGCGGAAACGCACAATGGCTTGGGGCGAGGAACGCCGATAACCGGAATCGGGAAATGAATTGAAGGGGATCAAATTGAATTTGCACGGCACGTTCCTGACCAGGGTCACCAGTTCGCGCGCCTGGGCCACGCTGTCGTTCACCCCTTCCAGCATCACATATTCGAAGGTAATGAAATCCCTCGGTGCGGCAGTAATATATCTTCGGCAGGCAGCGAGCAATTCGCGCAGCGGATATTTCCTGTTGATCGGCACCAGCATGTCCCGCAGCCGGTCGTTGGGCGCATGCAGCGACACCGCGAGCGCCACCGGGCAGGCTTCCCGCAGGCGCTCGATCGCCGGCACCACGCCGGAGGTGCTCAAGGTCACGCGCCGGCGCGACAGCCCGTAAGCATGGTCATCGAGCATCAAACGCAGCGCAGTCACCACGTTGTCGAAATTCAAAAGCGGCTCGCCCATGCCCATCAACACCACGTTGCTGATTACCCGCTCACCCTTGGGATCATGACCCAGCGCCTTGTTCGCCCACCACAACTGGCCGATGATTTCAGCCACGCTCAAGTTGCGATTGAATCCCTGCCTGCCCGTCGAGCAAAAAGTGCATTCCAGCGCGCAACCCGCTTGCGTCGATATGCATAGCGTGCCCCTATCAATTTCCGGAATGAACACCGCGTCCACCGCATTACCGTTGCCCACCTCCAGCAGCCACTTGCGGGTGCCGTCGGCGGACGTGCTGTCCGACTTCACTTTCGGCGGCTCGATTACCGCAGTCGCCGAAAGCTTCTCGCGCAAGCTCTTGGCGAGATCGCTCATTTTGGTGAAATCACTTTCTCCGAAATGATGAATCCAGCGCAAAAGTTGTCTGGCGCGAAACGGCCGCTCGCCGATTTCACTGCAGAATGCGGCGAGTTGTGGCAGATCGTAATCGAGCAAATTAACCGGCATCAGCGTGAGTGTATATCCAGGGTCGGGAAGAAATAAGCGATTTCCATCGCCGCGGTATGCAGGCTGTCGGAACCGTGCACCGCATTGAAGTTGACGCTTTGGGCGAAATCGGCGCGGATGGTGCCTTTCGCCGCCTTCTTCGGATCGGTCGCGCCCATGATTTCACGATTGAGCATGATCGCATTGTTGCCTTCCAGCACCTGCACCATCACCGGGCCGGAAGTCATGAAAGCCACCAGGTCCTTGAAAAACGGCCGCTTACGGTGCACGGTATAAAATCCTTCCGCTTCAATGTGCGACAGCCTCAGCATGCGCGCGGCGACGATCTTGAGGCCTTTTTCCTCGAATCGGGAGTAGATTTTTCCGATGATGTTTTTTGCCACGGCATCCGGCTTGACGATGGACAGGGTGCGTTCAACGGCCATTCACAATCTCCAGAGTTAATTCTGAAAGGGTTAATAAATTGATTAACTTGTAAAAATACCATGATAAAGCCTTCAAATAAAGCCTGGGAGCCTGGTTTTTTGCGGTTTATTGTAGACCATAGTCAAAATTCGCCCATCCACGCATAATGCGCGAGGAACACGTCCCGGCCCCGCCATAATGATGAAATCCGCTTGGTGCTTGTTTTTGAGTCTGCTGGCGTTAGGGTTGCCCGCTGCCACGCCGGCGCAAGCCGAACCGCCGCTGACTTACGATCAGGCGTTGCAGGAACTCGACCGGCCCTATGCCGAAAACCGGCGCAGCGCAGTGAAACGGCTGGGCGAAATCGGCCTGATGAGCGACACGCCGGCGCTGATCAAGCGGCTGCGCGATGCCGATTGGCTCACCCGCGGGCTCGCCGAAAATGCCCTGTGGCAAGTGTGGACCCGCTCTGGCGATGAAAAAGTGGATGCCCTGTTTCGCCTCGGCGTCGAGCAAATGCAGGAAGGACCGGGGCACGAGGCCATCGCCACTTTCAGCAAGGTTATCGAGCTCAAGCCGGATTTCGCCGAAGGCTGGAACAAGCGCGCCACGCTTTACTTCATCATGGGAAAATACCGGAAATCGCTTGCCGATTGCGGCGAGGTGTTGAAACGCAATCCCCACCATTTCGGCGCGCTGGCGGGCTACGGCCAGATTTATTTGCGTCTCAACCGGCCGGAACTCGCGCTGGATTATTTTCGCCGCGCGCTCGACATCAATCCCAACCTGCGTGGTGTTGAAATCAACATCAAGAAACTGGAACAGGAAATAGGCGAAAAGCGCGGGCGCACCATTTAGCCTCAGAAAAAGCTGCGCGCATCAATTCGGTGCGCGACAAGCTCACCCTATTGCCAAAGCGTTAAAATTTTACTCCGCCGAACGACAGCAAACAAAGAATTGCGGCGACGGCTATTGTCAACCAACTCGATAACGTGCCGATGTAGCGCCCGGGCGAGGGGCCCGCTGAAGCACCCAAGCCTTGCGCATGAAATATCCGCCCTGCCAGCAACGCGATGCCCAGCACATGCACCACCCAGGCGCTGAAGCCGGCAAGCTCCACCAACGAAATCAACAGCAGCGCGGTGGGCACGTATTCCACGAAATTGCCCTGCACGCGAATGGCTCGCGCCAGATCGGCGTTGCCGCCGTCGCCGATGCCGATTTTGAATTTGCCGCGATAACCCACTATTTTATAAGAAAGATAAACCAGCAACAGGCCCAACAGAGCGGCGTATGGAAGAATTATTTTCGGGACCATGGCAAACTCCTTTCTCAAAATTTCTCGACCCAGGGCCGCAAATCCACTTCCAGGCTCCAGGCGCTGCGGGGTTGCAGGTGCAGCTGATAATAGGTTTCGGCAATTGCGTTTGGATCGAGCACGGCATCTTTGCCACGCCCTTCTTCACGATAGCCCGGGCGGTCGGAACGAATTTGGCCGTCAATCACCACATGCGCAACGTGAATGCCCTTGGGTTGCAACTCGCGCGCCATGCTTTGCGCCAGCGCCCTTAACCCGAATTTGCCCACGGCCAGATTGTGAAACCAGGCGCTGCCTCTGAGGCTGGCGGTGGCGCCGGTAAAAATAATCGTGCCAGACGGATTTTCTGTTGAGAGCATTGCGCGCGCCGCTGCTTGTCCAACTAGAAAGCCCCCGAGGCAGCCGATTTTCCAGCAGCACTCGAATTCTTCCTTGGTGGTTTCCAGAATTCCCTTGCGCACGAAAGCACCGGCGTTGTACACAACCAGACAGGGCTTGCCAAGATCCGCCGCAACCTTGGAAAACAGTTTTTCCACGGATTCCTCGTCTGTCGCATCACAGTCATAAGCCCGGCCTTTGACGCCTTGAGAGGAAAGCTCCCGGGTAAGCGATGCCAGCTTTGCCGCGTCCCGCGAAGCCGCAGCTACATGCATGCCGGCGTGCGCCAAGCGCCGCGCGAGCGCCGAACCCAATCCCGGGCCCACGCCTACAACGACTGCGACTTCCGGTTTCGTCATTGCTCCTCCGTTCAAGTAAACTATCGCGCTAGTTTGCCATGCTTATGAAACCAAGAAAACTGCTGACAATGCTGCTCGGCTCCACGCTGCTCGCCGGTTGCTATTCGAGCCCTTATTACAATCCGGCGAAACACCACCACACGCCGGAGGCCTTAGACCAGCCGCCGCGCGATTTGATTAAAGCGCGCTTGGAAGCGGGTTTAACCGCGGAGCGTTTCTTTGTGGTAAAGCACGGGGAGACGCGTGAACTGAGCGGGCTAATCAAACCTTAAACCACCACCTGTACGCCGTCTACCGCCAGCCCTGCTGCAGCTTTTCCGCCGGGTGATCTACAGCAGGGCGCGCGTCAACTGCAACGGTGCCACGGCCGTTACTCCGTCATCAGCCTGTGCATCGGATGGGGCAAGCCCCGGCGATGGTTATTGAAAAGGTATAATACTTCCAACATGAAAAATTCGACCGCGAAATCTTCAATAAAATGGGGGACGATGTGGTAAATCTCGCATCAGATATGGGGGAACACCATGTTGAAACTGTGCGGCTTTAGCGTGAGCAATTACTACAACAAGGTGAAGTTCGCCTTGCTGGAAAAAAACATCCCGTTCCAGGAGGAACTCGTCTATCCCAACAGCGAAGAAGCGTTCCTCAAGCGCACGCCGATGGGCAAGGTGCCGTTCATCGAATCCAACGGCGGCACGATTTGCGAATCGCAGGTCATCATCGAATATCTGGAAGACATCCACCCCACTCCGCCGCTTTACCCCGAAAATCCCCACCAGGCCGCCAAATGCCGCGAGCTTATACAGTTCATTGAATTGCATCTGGAGCTGGTAGCGCGCCGGCTCTATGGCGAAGTGTTCTTCGGCCGCAAGGTTGCCGATGACGTCAAGGCAGAAGTCAAACAGCGGTTGGAAAAAGGCGTGGCGGCGTTTGCCGGGCTGGTTAAATTCGCTCCGTATATCGCCGGCAATAAGTTTACCTACGCCGACTGCGCAGCGTTCGTGCATCTGCCAATGGTGGCGCATGCCTCCAAGACTATTTACGGCAAGGATGCGCTGGAATCCGTTGGCGGCGTCGCATCCTACCTCAAGCGGGTTGGCGCGCGCCCGCATGCGCAAAAAGTCATGAGCGACCGCGAAGCCGCTCTGCCCGCGTTCATGGCGCTCCTCAAAAGACGAGCTTAAATGAACCCGATATCGCCGATGCCGCGGCAAGCTTCAGTCGAGCAAGTCCGGCTGTTCCTTGACGATGCTTTGCCACAGCGGCTGGAACTGGAACCAGCCGGCAAACTCGCTGCCGATTTGTGCGTAAGTTAACCTGGCGTTGTCCTCGCTGATCAAGACCGGCTTGCCCGCCGCTTCCGCCATCAATTGCGCCTGGCAGGAGCGCTCCATGGTGATGAACCACCACACCGCTTCATCCACAGTCTTGCCGACAGTCAACAAACCGTGGTTGCGCAAAATTATCGCTTTCCTGTTCCCCAGCGTCTGCGCGATGCGCTTGCCCTCTTCGGTATCCAGCACCACGCCGGTGTAATCATCAAACAGCGCGTGGTCCTGGTAAAACGCGCAGGCGTCCTGAGTGAGCGGATCCAGCAGGCGCCCGAGCATGGACCAGGTCTTGCCGTACATGGAGTGCGCGTGCGCCGCCGCCATGCAATCGGGCCGTGCGGCGTGCACCTGCGAATGGATGGCAAACGCAGCAGCATTCACCAGACGATTGCCTTCCACTACTTCGCCCTTGTGATTCACCAAAATCATGTCGGAAGCCTTGATCTGGCCGAAATACACGCCGAAGGGATTCACCCAGAAGCGGTCGGAAAATTCCGGGTCACGCGCGGTGATGTGTCCTGCCACGCCTTCGTCAAATCCAAACTTGGAAAACAGCCGGAACGCGCCGGCCAGGCGTTGTTTGACGTAACAGCGATGCTCCGCAATGCTGCCAAACTTCGGCGGTCCGGGAAGATTAAACTCGATTCTCATGGAAACCTTCTGCTGCACGATGTCCGTTTGATTCTGCGCGCAAGCGGCCATCTTTTAAGTTCGGGCACGGGAGTTTTTATTTAGATAAAGCTTGGGAAAGCGCGGTGATAAACGGTCCGAGTTTGGGGGGACGTGTTTCCAGTCCCACTTTTACTCCCAGCGTGCTTAACGCCCTGCTGCAAACCGGGCCGATGGACGCCACCAGAGTTTTATTGAGATTGGCTTTCAACGCATCTTTTTTTCCAAGCTGTTCCGCCACGGCAAAAAGGTTGTAAGCCTGAGAGGCGCTGGTGAACGCCACGGCATGAATCTCGCCGCGCTCCAGCGCGCCGATCAAATCAACCAGCGGCTGCGTATTTTCCGGCAACGCCCAGCGGTAAGTGGGAATTTCGACCACCGTCGCGCCCCGGAGTTGCAGCGCTTTTTGCAGTTCCACGTTGATTTCGCCATAACGCTGCACCACCACGCGCTCGCCTTGAAGCGGCACCGCATCCAGCGCATCGAGCACTTCCGCCGTGGTATAAGGCTCTGCGGCGCTCAAATCAATGCGCACATTGCGCGAGCGCAAAACCGCAGTGGGCTTAGGGCCGCGCACCACGATCTTAGATTGAGAAAGCAGGTGCATCAGCGTCCCGGTCAAACCCAGGTCGTCGGTCACGTTGAAGAGCGCCCGGGTTCCAACCCCGGTCTGAAAAATCACCACCTTGACCGGCTGCGCTTCCCATTCACGTATCAGCCTGCCGATGTATTCACTGTCGATATCAGGCACTTCGGCAAGCGCCGGCGCGGAAAACGGCTTGCCGCCGTGTTTCACCACCATCTCGGCGAGCTGGTCGCTGACCCGGGCTTCCAATAGCGCAACGGTTTTGCCTTGCATAGGTTGATTGGGGATCTGTTAGAAGAATGAGTTTAAAGAAGAACCATGCATTGTACAATCACACTCATTGAGGATTAAGTTTGATAATGAACTGCTAAATGGTTTTTGATAATATTTTGGGGTTTGTTGCAGGCATTCTCACCACGCTGGCGTTTGTGCCGCAGGCCTGGCGAGTGTGGAAAACGCGCTCGGTAAAGGACATTTCGCTCGGCATGTATATTATCTTCACCAGCGGAGTCGGCCTGTGGCTCGTTTATGGAATCGTCATCCATTCCCTGCCGCTGATTCTTGCCAACAGCGTCACCTTCGTGCTGGCGGCGTTTATTTTGATCATGAAGATTCGCTTGGGCTGAATTTTAATATTAAATATTTAAAATCAATACATTATTATAATTACTTAATGTAATATATAAAATACAAAAATCACCGTCCGGGTGGCCATGAATAACCTGGCGAACGTTACAATGTATTAGACTATTATCAACCCGGCACACAAGAACGGCGAGATACGAGGACAGCTTAATCCAAAGTAAACGCGACCTCAGAAATAGCGGGCAAGCAAATGCACCAACGTTTGTGGCGTCCCCAACCGGATTCGAACCGGTGTTACCGCCGTGAAAGAGCGATATTTCACTTGATACATCAATAATGTCGCTCAAGCCTCCTTGGAAAACAGGGGCCACACTGGCACTGACGCTTGCAATCACCTACACGGTTTGCGCAGCTGCCTACGTGCTGTGGCCCGAACGGGGAATCGATTTCCTAAACGCCCTGTTTCACGGTTTAGACTTTCACAAGCTCGGAAC
The DNA here is from genome assembly GCA_035543335.1 of Burkholderiales bacterium. Taxonomy (NCBI): domain Bacteria; kingdom Pseudomonadati; phylum Pseudomonadota; class Betaproteobacteria; order Burkholderiales; species Burkholderiales bacterium. Next base: position 21,832 of record DASZZH010000008.1, on the reverse strand, counting down.
GCCCATGACGTTCACCTTCCTGATGTTCCTCTATCCGTTGGTGGTCTTCGTGATTTGGGGCTTCGCGGTCGGGATGCTCTATGCCTGGCTTCATAACCTCCTTCATGGCAACAGCAGACAAGGCTGATGCAACCGGTGGCTTTGGACAATCTTGGAGCAACGCGATGGCGACCGACCCTGTGTGCGGCATGCGGGTCGATCCGATCAAGGCGGCCGGGAGCGAACCCTATCTGGGCAAGCAGTATTTCTTCTGCTCCAAGCATTGCCAGGCAAAATTCAAAGCTGACCCGGCAGCGTACGCCGGCAAGAAGGCAGGCGGTGAGCACGAGCACGCGTACGGACACGGCCACGCACACGGAGCCGACTGCGTTCACGATCACGTACAACACCCGCATCGCACTTCTGCAGTCATTGCGCCGACTGCGCCAGTCGTACAGATGGTAGCGCCTGGTACCATTTACACCTGCCCAATGCATCCGGAGATTCGGCAGGTTGGGCCCGGTGCCTGCCCGAAATGCGGCATGGCGCTCGAGCCGGTGGTGGCAAGCGCCGAAAGCCAGCCAAACCCGGAGCTAATCGACATGACGCGGAGATTCCGGATCGGCCTCGTCCTGACAGTGCCGGTGCTCGTGCTCGCCATGGTGGAGCATCTCCCCGGCATGCATCTTGAACACTACGTCAGCCCGATGGTTTCGGGTTGGATCCAGTTCATCCTGAGCTCGCCGGTCGTCCTCTGGGCGGGTTGGCCCTTTTTCGTGCGCGGCTGGAATTCGCTCGTGTCGCGTAGCCTCAACATGTACACACTCATCGGCCTCGGGGTGGCGGTTGCCTTTGGCTACAGCGCCGTTGCATTCCTCGTCCCGGGCATCTTCCCCCCCGCTTTTCGGGACACCTCGGGGCGTGTCGGGCTCTACTTCGAGGCGGCCGCGGTAATCGCAGTACTGGTGCTGCTTGGCGAAGTACTGCAGTTGCGCGCGCGCGCGAACACCAGCAGCGCCATCCGCGCCCTGCTCAAGCTCGCGCCGGCGACGGCCGTTCGCGTAGGTGTGGACGGAACCGACGAAGAAGTGCCGCTCGATCAAGTGCAGAAAGGCGACCGCCTGCGCGTGCGCCCGGGCGATAAAGTGCCCGTCGACGGCATGGTGCTCGAGGGACACAGCAGCGTCGATGAATCCCTGGTCACAGGCGAGCCGGTGCCGGTGGAAAAGCACTCCGGTGAAAAGGTCACGGGTGGCACCATCAACGGCACCGGCAGCTTTGTCATGCGCACCGATCGCGTTGGCTCGGAGACGCTGCTCGCCCAGATTGTGCAGATGGTCACGGAGGCGCAGCGTACCCGCGCTCCGATCCAGAATCTCGCCGACGTCGTGTCGTCCTATTTCGTTCCCGCGGTGGTGGGAATAGCCATCGTCGCATTTATCGTGTGGTCTATTTACGGGCCACCGCCGGCGATGGCGTTTGCCCTGGTGAGCGCAGTGTCAGTGCTGATCATCGCCTGTCCTTGCGCGCTCGGGCTTGCCACGCCGATGTCCATCATGGTTGGCACCGGTCGCGGTGCGCAGGCGGGCGTGCTTATCCGCAATGCCGAAGCGCTGGAGCGGATGGAGAGGATCGACACCCTGGTCGTCGACAAGACCGGCACGTTGACCGAAGGCAAACCTAAGCTGACTTCGGTGGTGCCCGCAGAAGGCGTTACGGAAAACCAGGTGCTGCAGGTCGCCGCAAGCCTCGAACGTGGCAGCGAGCATCCGCTCGCAGCAGCGATTCTGGCGGGTGCAAAGGAACGAAGTGTGACGCTGCTGCCGGTCGAAAATTTCAACGCAGTCACCGGCAAGGGTGTGCAGGCCACGCTCGAAAGCCGCAGCGTCGCGCTGGGTAATCTTCGATTTGCCGAATCCCTTGTCGAGGTGCCGCAGACCTACAAAGAGCGCGCCGACGCCCTGAGGAAGAGCGGCGAGACCGTGGTCTTTCTCGTGGACGGCGAACGTTTCGCAGGGCTCATCGGCGTGGCAGATCCGATCAAGGCGTCGACGCCTGAAGCGCTGCGAGCGCTCGCTGCCGAGGGGATTCAGGTCGTGATGCTGACCGGCGACAACCAAGTCACGGCGCTGGCGGTGGCCCAGCGGCTCGGCATCACCGAAGTCCGCGCCGACGTCCTGCCGCAGGAAAAAGGCGCGGTCGTAAAGGCGCTGCGTGCCGAAGGACGCGCGGTGGCAATGGCGGGCGACGGCGTCAACGATGCGCCCGCGCTTGCCGAAGCGGAAGTCGGGATCGCCATGGGGACCGGCGCAGATGTCGCCATCCACAGCGCCGGCATCACGCTGGTGAAAGGCGATCTGCGCGGCATCGTGCGGGCGCGGCTTCTTTCCCGCGCCACCATGCGCAACATCCGCGAGAACCTGTTTCTGGCCTTTGTCTACAACATGCTGGGCGTGCCGATCGCCGCCGGCGTACTGTTTCCCTTTACCGGACTGCTGCTTAATCCGATGATCGCCGCCGCGGCGATGAGCGCGAGCTCGGTGTCGGTGGTCGTGAACGCGCTCAGGCTGCGCAAGGCGAGGATCTAGCGGTCCGATCGATGGCGCACGAGCGCGCTCACGGCATTGCTCGGGCTGATCGAGCCCATCTTTGTTCCCGAATACTGGAATCCCCCGACGCTGTTCGAGTTGGCTCAGCGGACCGGTTAGATATTATGTGGCGTCCCCAAGAGGATTTGACAGTTATCTAAGCCACCTTTCAGTCCCCTGGCAGACAATGCTGGAGAACTGTTAACCATGCGGCTCCCCAATTCCTGGTCATGGTGGCCGCCAGCGACAACAGGTACGCTTTACCACCGCTGGCGATTACGGTACCACGGGCGAGGCTGGGGGGATTTTTTCTCCGTCGCCTTTTCCTCGCGCGTTTCCATAGAGTCTCCATGGGCGCCTGACTGATCCGAGGAAGAGGACGAAGACGGTCGCTGCTCAGAATCAGCAGTTTTTCGTCTGGAGGATGTTTTCTCGGGAATCCGAAGGAAGCTGTTTCGCACCCTCTCCAGATTACGAAGGATAAAAGCCGAAATTCTCTGAGCCATAAAGCTGTTTTAATGATCCCAAATGGCGGGCAAGTAAATGCGCCAACGTTTGTGGCGTCCCCAACCGGATTCGAACCGGTGTTACCGCCGTGAAAGGGCGATGTCCTAGGCCTCTAGACGATGGGGACTCAAGGACTTTTTTGAAGGAAGATCTGGTGGAGGTAAGCGGGATCGAACCGCTGACCTCTTGCATGCCATGCAAGCGCTCTCCCAGCTGAGCTATACCCCCACAAAGGTTGCGAATTATACTTGATGCCGCGCGCCCTAGGCAAGAAAACCGCGTTTATTACACATGGTTGGCGAGCTGCTTGCGTAGCCGTTTGAGTACCTGTTCGCGGCCTATCAGTTCCAGCGTGGCGTCGATGGGCGGGGTCTGCGCGCTGCCGGTCACCAGCACCCGAAGCGGCATGGCGATTTTGGGCATTGCGAGTTTGTATTTATCCAGCACAGCCTTGATTGCCGTGTGTATGGCTTCCGCATTCCATTCGCCCAAAGAAGCGAAACGGCCAGTCAATTCGGAGAGCGCAGGCTGCACTTCGGGGGTGAGGTGCTTGTCGAGGAGTTCTTTCGAAGGCTGGACTTCGCGGTAAAAAAGCAGCGCGGAATCGGCCAGCTCGTTCAAGGTTTGCGCGCGCTCTTTCAAAAGCCCTGCCACGGATTCGAGGTTCGGCCCGTCGGTCATGTTTTCGACAGTTAATGCAGGCCTCAGGAACGCGCGCAACCAAACGAATTTGCGCTTCAGTCCGCCTGTTATTTTTCCACCCCTTTGCATAATAAGCGGGGCGAGTTTGGCAGCAAGCGAGCGGTTATCGGTGCTTTTGAGGTGTTGCTGGTTAATCCAAGCAAGCTTTTCCGGATTGAACTGCGCCGGCGACTTGCTGATGTGCCCGAGGTCGAACCACTCGATGAATTGCTCGACCGAGAACACTTCCGCATCCCCATGCGACCAGCCGAGCCGCGCCAAGTAATTCAGCAGCGCTTCCGGCAAATAGCCTTCTTCGCGGTACTGCATCACGCTCACCGCGCCGTGGCGCTTGGAAAGCCGTTCGCCGTCCGCGCCCAGTATCATCGGCACATGCGCGTATTGCGGCAAAGCCGCGCCCAGCGCCTTGAGGATATTGATCTGGCGCGGCGTGTTGTTGACGTGATCATCGCCGCGAATCACGTGGGTGATGCCCATATCGAGATCGTCCACCACCACGCCGAAGTTGTAAGTCGGCACGCCGTCGGCGCGCAGCAGCACCACATCGTCGAGCTCGCTGTTGCTCACGCCGATGCGGCCCTTGACCAGATCGTCGAATGCCACTTCGCCCTCGAGCGGATTCCTGAAACGCACCACCGGCGTAACACCCGGCGGCGTCTGTTTGGAATCGCGCCAGCGGCCGTCGTAGCGCGGCTTTTCTCCCCGCGCCCGCTGCGCTTCGCGCATCGCTTCCAGTTCTTCCTTGCTGGCATAGCAATAATAGGCCTTGTTTTCTTTAATCAGCCGCTGCGCAAATTCCTGATAGCGCGGCAGACGCTGCATCTGGTAAAACGGGCCTTCGTCCAAGTAGAGCCCGAGCCAGCCCATGCTGTCGAGAATCGCCCGGATGGATTCCTTCGTCGAGCGCTCGCGGTCGGTGTCCTCGATGCGCAGCACGAATTTGCCGCCATGCCGGCGCGCGTAGGCCCAGGAGAAGAGAGCGGTGCGCGCGCCGCCGATATGCAGATACCCGGTGGGGCTGGGAGCGAAGCGGGTGCGGATGGTCATGATGAGTACGCAATAAAATGACCATTTTACTTGATTGCGGCGGTGCAGCTAAAATCCCTTCATGGCAAGCGGATGAACGACAAACCCGATGCAAACCCTGCAAGATTATCTGCGCCCCGGCCTTGACATCGTTTCAATCGGCCTCAACCCTTCTCTTTACTCGGTGAAAAAGGGCTTTTATTTCGCGCGCCCGCAAAACCGCTTCTGGAAAGCGCTCAACGCCTCGAAATTGGCGGATCAAGAACTGGTTCCGGGCAAGACTGCCATGAACAAATTATTCCGCGAACATGGCATCGGATTTACCGACGTCGTGAAGCGCCCTACCGCCAATGCCGCCGGACTTGAATCCGCCGACTTCCGCAAATGGGTCCCAGTCTTGTGCGATAAGCTGCTGTATTACCGGCCGTGCATCGCATGGTTCCATGGAAAGATCGCCTACAAAAATTTCCTGCGGTACACTACTGGCGCCGATCTCGACCTGCCGTGGGGCGCACAAACAATACCGATCGGTGAATCTGCTGTATTCGTGAGCCCCAATCCCAGCCCGGCCAACGCCGCGTTCTCGCTCGACGAGCTTGTCGGCTGGTATGTGAAACTCAAGAAACTGCGTGAAAAATTGTGCCAGTGACGCCCGATAAATTGACCGTGGATGCTTGCTATGGTTAAATTTGCGTTCGGCGGGTGGTTAGCTCAGCGGTAGAGCACTGCCTTCACACGGCAGGGGTCACTGGTTCGATCCCAGTATCACCCACCACTGAAACCAAGGCTTAGGGAACTCCCTAGGCTTTTTTGCTTTTAATAACCAGACCTCACAAAGAATTACACCTTGCCCTTGAACACGCGGTCGAGGATGAGGGAAAAGTAGCATCGTGTGCTGCGATGGTTACGGTGTGCACAAAAAAAATCGTCTCTGACCCTTAGTGTTCTTGCCGGTATGCTTGTGAGACGAGCATTCTATAGTATACTTTTGATATGGTAATAATTACGCATAGGGTAAGTATAGTGCTCGTTTGCGCGTTCGTGTTTTGGAGCGCACACGCCCAGGCAGGGGGCGGTTTTCTTGGGATCGATCACCGCCTGAACTCCGATAACAGCGGAATCTGGAACCGCAACATTCAAAATGCATTGATTTACACTATGGTGGGAACCGAGATAATCGGTGCGGTCTGGGAAGGGGGCGAAACCCGGCTCGGCAGAACCTTCTGGCAATCGATTGACTCGTCAGCAATCGGCGTAGTGTCGTCCGAAGCGATGAAACATATATTCACCCGCGCCCGCCCGATTCAAGGAAACAATCCCAATGCTTGGTTTCAAGGCGGGTCACACTACAGCTTTCCCAGCGGAGAGGTGACCACTGTCACCGCAATCGTTACACCTTTTGTTCTCGAATACCGGCATGACTACCCGGCTGTCTATGCACTTGAGTTGCTTCCGCTTTATGACGCAATTGCACGAATGAAGTCTCAGGCGCACTGGCAAACTGATGTCTTGGCCGCGTTCGCGTTGGGCACGCTAACCGGTTATTACGCGCATTCAAGAGACAATCCGTTGATACTCAATGTTCTACCTGGTGGTTTCATGGTGGGTCTGCGCATGAAATTTTAGTTTAAAATAGTTTGGTGAAATACCCGCCTATCCGTGGCAGCAATCGAAAGGACCGTCATTGGGTTCGCCTGGCATTGCGCGGAGCGTGGACTCGAACACAGCAATTCACCCGCGCTCCCGCAAGCTCTTGATGTTTTCAGCTCCTCAAGCAGGGCAAATCTGAGCACTGGTCGATCCCAGTATCACCTACCAACGAACCGATCGTTTTCCGCGAATTATTTCCGGAGGTACTAGCCTAAATCGTCGGACGGGCTTAAACTTTACCTTACTATCCCGAAGCGTTGATCGGGGCTTTCTCAATTCAGGGCCGGGACAGCCGGCAACGCCAACGGCCTGAGCACCCGACCCGCCTGTATAACGGAGGTCGAAAATGTCAATTCGCATAGGTGAAGAAGCACCGGATTTTACGGCCGAAACTACGGAAGGTCAGATCCGGTTCCACGAGTGGATCGGGGACAAATGGGCTGTCTTGTTCTCCCATCCGAAAGATTTCACACCCGTCTGCACCACAGAGCTCGGATACATGGCCGGTCTGAAGCCTGAGTTCGACAAGCGCAACACCAAGATCATCGGCCTCAGCGTAGACCCGGTCAGCGACCACAAAGCCTGGGCCAAGGACATCCAGGAAACACAAGGGCATATGGTCAATTATCCCATGATCGGCGATTCGGACCTGAATGTCGCAAAACTCTACGACATGATCCACCCCAATGCGAGCGGGGGGAAACGCACCGCGGTGGACAATGCGACGGTACGCTCGGTATTTGTCATCGGGCCCGACAAAAAGGTCAAGGCCATGATCATTTATCCGATGAGCACGGGCCGCAACTTTGACGAGGTGTTGCGCTTGCTCGATTCGGTGCAGTTGAATGCCAAGCACACCGTTGCTACCCCGGTAAACTGGAAACCGGGCGAGGACGTTATCATTCCCACTTCGGTTTCCGACGAGGATGCCAGGAAGAAATACCCGCAGGGCTTTAAAACCCTAAAGCCGTATCTGCGTACTGTGGCGCAGCCGAAGTAGGTTTGCATCGGAAGCGAAACAGGGCGCACACGGGCGCCCTGTTTCATTAACGAACCACAATGCGAGCGCGAATATTGGACAGCTAGCGCAAAGCCGGGTTAGCCGACCAACGAGCAGTCAGAGGCATTTTGCTCTTGCGCATGTGTAAAGGGACTGTGGCCACCTTTGGAACACTTTGACTCCGAAACTAGCGCTGAAGGGGTCACTGGATCCCAGTATCACCCACCACTTTAAATAAAGGCCTGGGCGAAAACCCGGCTTTTTTCTTTCAAAGGCCGGTGTCCCCAAAAAATTCGCCTCTGCCCCCTAGTGTTCTTCTGCCTTAAGCCGAGTCAGGGATGACAATGCATTAAAATGCTACTATCAACATGGTACAAAAAATCAGGCAGGTCATTCTGCCGCGCATCCGCGGCAAGCTGGATCCCGCCTCCGCATAGGGCGTGAACCGCAAGCGAGAAACTACGATGGCTCATGGCCGCTGGCTGAACAACGTCATTTCCCACTCGCTCGCCGCTTCATGGTGGCACAAGATATAGACGCTGCCATCATAGACTTGTACCTTGAAGTAACGGCCATCGGGGGAGAGCCAACGGTCGATGACTTCCTTTACATGGATGCGGCGCTCTCCCAGGTAAAAGGCACGGGGCTCCTCTTCGCCCCGGTGGCCAGCGTAGCATTGCACTCGGATCTTCATTGGCCCATGTCATCCGGATTCGAAACAACGGCTGTGTTCCCGCTGGATGCGGTCCAAGATAGTTGAGTGGTTACGAGTCATATGGGCGCATCGATCAAGGGTCCGGCACGTAGTGGCTTGGTTATGGCGCTGCTCGCATTGCTTTGGCCAGGAGTAGTAGATTTGACTCGTTCTTCAACCCCGAATTCCAGCGCTAATCCGCCCGCCCAGCTGGCTGACCGGCTTCGCACCCATGTCGCCAAGCTGGCCGGCGAGATCGGTGAGCGCAATGTGTTCCGCCCAAGGGCGTTACATGCTGCGGCGGATTACATCCACGCCGAGTGGACGGCCCAAGGATATCAGGTCGCAGCCCATAGCTATCAAGTTGAGGGGGTGCTCAGCGAAAATCTTGAAGTCATGCTCCCAGGCAAATCGAAACCCAACGAGATCATTTTGATTGGCGCCCACTACGATTCCGTGCGGGGCAGTCCTGGCGCCAACGATAACGCCAGCGGCGTGGCCGCGTTGCTCGAGATCAGCCGGAAATTCGCAGAACTTGCGCCCGTGCGCAGCGTGCACTTCGTCGCGTTTGTGAACGAAGAGCCACCGTTTTTCTATTGGGGCGAGATGGGCAGCATGATTTATGCCAAGGCGGCGCGGGCGCGGGGAGACGATATTCGCCTGATGGTGTCGCTGGAAATGCTCGGGTTTTACACCGACACGCCCGGCAGCCAAAGCTACCCGCCCCTGCTGCGCTTTTTCTACCCGGACCGGGGGAACTTCATCGCTTTCGTTTCCAACTTCAGCTCCCGCCACGCACTGCGTCAACTGGTAGATGCGTTCCGCGCCCGTTCGGATTTCCCCGCCGAATCACTCGCCACGTTCGAGTTCATTCCGGGCGTGTCGTGGAGCGACCACCTTTCTTTCTGGCGGCAAGGTTATCCCGCCCTGATGGTCACCGACACGGCATTCTATCGCTACGCGTATTACCACACGGCCCTGGATACGCCTGAGAAGCTGAATTACGACGCCATGGTGCGGGTCGTTGAGGGCCTGCAGAATGCATTTGCTGCATTAGCTAAATAAATATGCGGGTGGTTAGCTCAGCGGTCGAGCACTGGCTTCACCCAGCAGGGGCACTGGTTCGAATCCAGTATTACCCACTACATTAAAATAAAGGCCGGGCGGAAACCCGGTTTTTTTGCTTTCAAAGACCGACGTCCCCAAAAAAATTCGTCTCTGACCCTTAGTGTTTTTGAACGGGCCACGTTACCGCAGCGCGAAGCGGTGGCGCGCGGGATTGAATTTCTTATCGCTCCAAAGCACTCCAGCGGCTCGCGACGCCGACGGCGCGCGATCGAGCCCTGCTTTCCCGGACGCCTCAGCCCGAGAGCACGCTGAGTCGCCTGTGGCGCGACCCTGAAAAGCGTGTATTTCTTGGGGCGGTGGCTGCGGCTGCGCTCGTTGGGATCATCATCGCGTTCGGTTAGCCGGAGCCCTGACCCGATAAAACTGCGTTCGCCGGGCCACCCGCGCGCCCATGCAAGTACGCCGATCTGGCGCGAGACCGGTTTTAAGAAATAGTGGCACCACACGCGGTACAGAATTTGGCTCCCGCAGGGACCGGAGCGCCGCATTTTTCACACGCCCGCTTTGCGCCTGATCTTGCCGCACCCGATTTGAACAGCTCGATGAATGGTTCGGAATGGTGGAATAGCGCGACTACAAGCCATAGAGCAGAGACGGTAATGCCGAGAATGAAAAGCCAGTTGTAGAGATTTCGAAGGCTAGGATCCATGAATGACTTCAAGACGATCAGCAGCACGATGTAGGCAATGGAAGCTACGACGAGCGTGGCGAGCGGCAGAACGATAAAACTCAGGAAAGCCGTTTTGCCCCCTTCATCGCGAAACTGGCCTGCGGCTCTCTTGGCCATTAACCAAAAGAGGAGGAGGGCGCCGCCATAACCCAGGAATCTTGCCAGCTTGGCCGCTGTCAGCTTTGGTGTTCCAAGTACGGTTTGCTTGAAAAGCTCCAGTTCCCCAATGACCCCGCCAAGCACCAACGCGATCACAAGCACCAAGACATACCGTCCAACCCAGGTCCAGTTTTCGGTCATAAGAAGGTTTCCTCTCTATTAACACTGCAACATTTGGTTCATGCGCGGCGGCTTCTCCGAGTGCCGCAAGTCGGGCACGCAAAGGATACTCCAAACTTCGGGGTGGACCGAAGAATTTTAAAGGGGTCGGAGTTGCATTTTTCTGCGGAATGCTAAATAACGGAAGGAAATTTTAATCGCTTTAAAAATAATTTGGTTCTGATACCTAGTGACCCAATTGCTACAATCCCCAGCCCGTCACCGGGATCACCTGGCCCGTAATGCCTGCGGCGGCCCCAGAAGCGAGGAAAGCCACGGTTTCTGCGATATCCTGGCGTTTGGTCCAGCGCTTCAGATCTTTGGGTTTCATCGCAGCAATGTTCGATGCCGTATCCACGAGCCCAGGCGCCACTGCGTTGACGCGGATTCCAAAATCTCTTCCTTCCAGCGCCAGCGTGCGCGTGAGGGCCTCGATTCCCGCCTTGGCACAGTTGTAGGCGATCATGTTGGCCTGGGAAAGCCCAGCCCGCGAGAAGTTGATGATGACCCCGCCTCCAGCGTCCCGCATGTGCGGGAAAACCGTGCGCGAGGCTAGGAAAGCGCTCAGAAGGTTATTTCCCAGTTCGTAATTCCAATCGTCCAGGCTGTGCTCTACTGCGGACTTGTACCGGGTAAGACCCCCCGCCAGATTGACCAAGATGTCAATCTTGCCGTATTCACTTAAGGCGCGCTCGACCAGCTGGCGCACCTGGGATTCATCGGTAAGATTTGCAGCCAGGGGAAGTACACGCGCTCCGGCTTGGCGCAACTCTTTAGCGCGCGCGTCCACGTTGCTCTGAGTGCGCGCGCAAATCGCGAGCGCGGCGCCCTTCTCGGCCAGCGCCTTGGCGACCGCTTGTCCGACCTGTCCGTCCTGGCTCACTCCTGTCACCAGGGCAACTTTTCCTTCAAGAATGGCTGGCATATTCATACCCTCCTTCCTAATGACTTGTCCTCCAATAATCGTTCCAACCCGGCATTAATAGCAAGGGATATTTACGGTAAGGCAACAAAGCGCACGGAGCGCAGGGGATTTGACACCGTTGCCTGGCGGCAACTTGGGGATTCTAAGGTGTCGGGGTTGCATCTTTTCCGTGGAACGCTATTGTCGGAAGTGAAATTTTAATCGCTTCAAAAATAATTCGCCTCTGACCACTAGTGTTTTTCCATCATGGTCACGCGCACCGCGCGGGTGGTGGCCCGTTTAATCAATTCCGGCCAGATTTTCTCCGGCTCCATTTCGAAGATCACGCCCGCATCTGCGGGTACCACATACCACCCGCCCCGCTTAATCTCGTTTTGCAACTGTCCCGGTCCCCAACCCGAATGTCCGGCGTAAACTTTTAAATGTCTGGGAGGTTGCGGGCTGGCCAGCAATTCCTCGAGCAAATCGAGGCTGAAGCTCAGATAAACGTCGCCCGCCATCCGCAGGGTCTGCCGGGGCTGCTCATCGGAACGGAACATGAATACCAACGCAAGAGGATAAACCGGCCCGCCGACATAAACGTTGTCATTGCTTTTTTCTAATACTGGATTATCAGGAAATAGTTTGCCCAATGGGAAGTCGGTCAGCCGGTTGACAATCACACCCATCGCGCCTTCGGGAGTGGGCCTGACCAGCACCACTGCCTCCTGGAAATTGGGATCCAGCATATCCCTTTTTGCCACCAGAAATATGCCTCCCGTTTCCTCGGCGGTTTCAGCCAATACCGGAAAAGCCCACAGCAGCAGAGCGAGGACTTGCAAGGCAGCGTGAATAAATCGGTATCTCATCTTCTTGTCTGAATCCAAACTCAAGTGCAATTCCGAAAAGATTCGCGGCGCACGCTATATTTAAGGTGTCGGGGTCGCATTTTTTCTACTGAACGCCAATCCCAGTAGTGAAATTTTTATCGCATCAAGAATAATTTGTTTCTGACCCCCGGTGATTTGTTATAATTGTTGCACGTTATGCATTAATTAAGTTGCATTTTAGCCTGATTAAATTTCCCGGTCGAACAGCTGAGCTGTCGGCACATAAGTTCTCGACAGGAGATATCTCATGAGCACAATTGAACCGGCACCTTCCAAACTTGATGCCTTACGCACCCAAAACCTGCCTGATCCGAAGAAAAAGCATGTAACGGAACGTAAACAATCTATGATCAAAACCCTTGGATATGCGGCCCAGAGCGCGGCCGCGCCGTTGGGCTCGTTCACCTTCGAGAGGCGCGAGCCGGGTCCCCGCGACGTGCAGATCGAGATCCTCTACTGCGGCGTGTGCCATTCGGATCTGCACACCGCCCGCAACGAGTGGAAAAATACTGTCTACCCGGTGGTGCCCGGACATGAGATTGTGGGCCGGGTGACGAAGGTCGGTAACGAAGTGAAGACCTTCAAGGCCGGTGACTTGGCCGCCGTCGGCTGCATGGTCGATTCCTGCCGCACCTGCGTCGATTGCCGCGAGAGCTTGGAGCAGTACTGCCAGAACGAACTCACCTTTACCTACAACAGCCCGGACAAACACACCGGCAAGATGACCTATGGCGGGTACTCCACCCAGATTGTGGTGGATGAGCATTTCGTGCTGCACGTGTCCGAGAAACTCGACCTCGCCGCCGTTGCACCGCTGCTGTGCGCGGGTATCACAACCTACTCTCCGCTGCGCCACTGGAAGGTGGGCGCGGGTGACAAGGTCGGCATTGTCGGACTTGGCGGCTTGGGCCACATGGGCGTGAAGCTCGCTCATGCCTTCCGCGCACACGTGGTGCTCTTCACGACCTCGCCTGGCAAGACGCAGGACGCTAAACGCCTGGGCGCCGACGAGGTGGTCGTCTCAAAGAATCCCGACGAGATGAAGAAGCACCTGAACAGCTTCGACTTCATCCTCAACACCGTGGCTGCGCCACACAATCTGGACGCCTACCTCGAGTTGCTCAAGCGCGACGGCACAATGTGCCTGATCGGCGTGCCGGCACATCCGCACCCGTCGCCCAGCATCGGCAATCTCATCTTCAGGCGCCGGCAACTGGCCGGCTCGCTCATTGGCGGGATCCGGGAAACGCAAGAGATGCTCGATTTCTGCGCCAAGCACAACATCGTCTCGGACATCGAAATGATCCCAATGCAGAAGATCAACGAAGCTTACGAACGCATGCTTAAAAGTGACGTTAAGTACCGCTTCGTCATCGACCTCGCGTCGTTAAAGCAATAAGTTCGTACGACAGCCTGATTAATTATTATTGATAAGGATTCTAAGAGGTCAGAGTAGCAATTTTCTGCGGAACGCTAAATGTCGGGAGTGAAATTCCAATCGCTTCAAAAATAATTCGTCTCTGACCCCTAGTGTTCTCTATGTCATGATTTTGTAATTCGTCAGGGACAGGTAAAGCGGAGTCGTCATGAGGCTCGATTGCCGCCTAACGCTCAAGCTCAGCCACCGGACACGCGAAGGCGTGGCCGGTCGGCTACAGCGCAATGTTGGGCGTAATCTGCTCGCGTGCCTTACCTCCGGCGATAACCCAGCGAAGCAGTTTCACCCACGGAGACCATGCGTGCACACTGGGCACTAGACCCAGAGATGCTTCCGCACGAGCAAGAGAATCTTCAATCAGTGCATCGTGCATTGGTCGGAACGCAAGAAGCCAAGTAACGATCGCTCGCCCGTGTGTTGTCAATTCCAATGTGTGCCGTAGCACCGCTTTATTATTGGCCGTTGCAAAAATATCGTAACCGTGAAATCCATTAAAACCCTTCGGCCCGAGGAACCGAAAGCGAATGGATTGCCCCGGAGCATATGCCTCGATGAAATAACGAATAGGGCCATGGCAACAGGTGGCTCCGACGGACAGCGGGCGATCGAATTCCATACGCGGCCACGAATAATTGGGCCAAAGTCGATCTTCGCGTGAAGCAAGCGAATCAATGAGCTTTCCAACTTCGACCGGCGGTGCATTCAACGCGCGTGCTTGGATGTTTAGTACCTGCATGTTGACCTCCGTACAATGTGGAACTTCTCGTTCGGCAAAAGCGTGACCTGGAATCCCAAGGCAGCGACGGGGAACCCTGGGATTAAATTGACCGAATACGTGAGCTGCGCAATCGTAATCGATTGCCACCGAACAAAGCTGCCCTTCGGTTCGTCGCGCGGCATCGTAATCTGTGCCCTCTAATTGGACGACCGAAAAGTCGCCTTATAAAACAACATATCCCATGCCATTGTTAAGAAATCCGTTGAGTTCACTGGGATATCGTAGTACCTCCATCATTGTTTTCTCCCTCAGCAAAGCATGGCTAGACTGTGAGCAATTGACATGCCATCTTGAATTTGGCTCATTGGAACAACGAAATAGATCAAGCGTTGCCCAGGGCGTAGCGGTTTTTGCCCGGCTCAGCTTGCAAATCTGTCGCAGACACACGACAGCGCCACACGGCTCGCGATTCGTTTGCTTGATTCGTTGAGGTTTTTCTGTGTCGCCGGAATGCGACAACTCCACACGGCTCGCGATTCGTTTGCTTGATTCGTTGAGGTTTTTCTGTCTCGCCGGAATACGACAACGCTACACGGCTCGCGATTCATTTGCTTAATTTTTTGAGGTTTTCTGTCTCGCCGGAATGCGACGGCGGGTTTCCTGGTTGGCCCCGGAAACGCCCGTCTCTCGGCGACCGCGCCCACTCTAGAGGCCGAGCTTTAAAGTATGATTACCATAGCTAAACAGGACAAACACTGCGGCTTACGTCAACATAGCGCCCTCGCAGTGCACAACCATCAGGAGTGAGGGCCAGTCCGTCCGCTGGTATCGGGATCGTAACGCGAACCATAACGCCTATTGCTTCACTTCATTGTTGCAGCTCGCGACGCCTTGCCATCTAACTAAAGGAATAGAATTCTAAGAGGTCGGGGGCGCATTTTTCTGCGAAATGCTGAATGCCGGGAGTGAAATTTAAATTGCTTCAAATGATAATTCTTTCTGACTTCTAGTATTCCCATTACTGAGCGGTGAATCCCCCATCGACCGGAAAGGCATGCCCGGTCACGAACGAAGCTTGGTCCGAACAAAGCCAAACCACCGCATTGGCAATTTCTTCCGGCTTGCCGGTTCGCCCTATGGGGTGCATTGCGGCCATTTGTGCATTCGCTTCCGGGTTGTCACCGACAACGTGCGTCAGCATTTCCGTTTCAATGGCCGCAGGGTTCACTGCATTGATGCGAATGCCGGATTTGGAGTATTCCAGGGCAGCGGCCTTGGTCAGCCCGACCACGGCATGTTTGCTCGCGGTATAAATCCCGATGCCGGCAATGCCGACGAGGCCGGCGACCGACGACATGTTTACAATTGCGCCACCGCCCCGCTTGAGCATTTCGGGTATCTCGTATTTCATTGACAACCACACGCCCTTGACGTTGATGTCCATGATTCGGCCAAAAGTTTCTTCGGTCTGCTCCACGATGGGCCCCGGCGTTTGTTCAATCACGCCTGCGTTGTTGAAGGCGTAATCCAGGCGCCCGTATGTCGCCACAGTTTTTTCCACCATCGCCCTGACATCCGCGGTTTTGGCGACGTCAGTTTTAATGAAAAAACCGTCGTTGCCCGCCTTCTTGAGAAGCTGGACGGTTTCCTCGCCTTCCTTGATGCGACGGCTGGCTACCACAACTTTCGCGCCCTCGCGGGCAAACGCAATTGCGGTCGCTCGGCCGATACCTGAACTGCCTCCTGTTACGATTGCTACTTTTCCTGTAAACGCTGCCATTTCAGATCTCCTTTCGGTTGAACCGCAAGTGATCGATTCAAAGGGGTCGGGGTCGCTTTTTTCTGCGAAACGCTAAATGTCGGGAGTGAAATTTTAATCGCTTCAAAAATAAATCGTCTCTAACCCCTAGTAGCTCCCAACATGTTTAGGTAAGAGCGGACCGATTTTCGTTAGCTTGACAATGCCCCCGCGAGGTCGCCGCCTTCCTCGAGTTCGGAAAACCGCACCGGCAGAATCTCCTTGATCATGAGCTTGCCGTTTCCCGCTTTCTCCACCAGCACCAGTTGCTGCTTGTCAGAGATGCCGGTCGGGATCACCATCCTGCCGCCAAGCTTCAGCTGCGCGATCAACGGCGGCGGGATGAGGTCGGGCGCCGCGGTGACCATGATCTTGTCGAACGGCGCGTGTTCCGGCCAGCCGTAGTAGCCGTTGCCGATGCGCACCTCGACGTTGCGGTAACCCAGGCGATGGAGCCGCCGTTTGGCGCCGAGCGCGAGCTCCTCGATGATCTCGATGCTGTAGACCTGCTTTACCAGCTCCGCCAGGATCGCCGCCTGGTAGCCGACTCCGGCGCCGACCTCCAGCACCACGTCGCCCGGCTGCGGCTCGAGCAGGTCGGTCATAACCGCGACGATGAACGGCTGCGAGATGGTCTTGTCGTAGCCGACCGGCAGCGGCCGGTTGAGGTAGGCGTGGGGCCGCAGTTCCACCGGCACGAACTCGTGGCGCGGGATCTTGGCCATCACCTCGATCACCCGCGCATCGAGCGCGGCCTTGCCCAGCCGCGGCGTGAGAAACACGGTTTCGGCCACGACCTCAGCAACCATCTGCTGCCGCATCAAATCAACCCGCTGCTCATCCATCGCGCTGCCCGCCGGGTCCACAGTTACTCAAGATCACAGCTTACATTAATGAACAAAAATTTGCCGGAGTCAAACCAGCCCGGAGCACGGTATGCTATCGGCTGCGGCTTCGCTCCGGAACCAGTTATCCGAGGTGATGGGCCGTTTGATTTCTGATCCAGCTTGGATGTGAGTTTCCAGAAATTCTCTTCCCTAGGGTCATCGCGCGGGATTTTTCTTCAAAGGGGATTCGAACCTCTAACCAGCTAGCTTAAACTCCCACCAATCGTGCGGCAGGATTCGGCATAGATTCTAAGGGGTCGGGGTCGCATTTTTCCGCGGAACGCGAAATGCCGGGAGTGAAATTCTAATCGCTTCAAAAATAATTCGTCTTTTACCCCTAGTGTTCGACACCGATCACAAAAACTAAGATAATCACCCTAGCGCTCGGCAAGAAATGTAGACACCAATAGAAATTGGAGACATCCCGTCAAAAGGACCGGCTGATGGACAGCGGCGCGCGACTAAGCGGGAGTGCGGAATGAAGCTGACAGCGGGGCCGCGCGAGTAAGAAACCCAATGACATGAACGACTGGAAACCAGGAAAGGACATACCATGCGGGCATTTGTTGTAGATCGTTGCAATGCGCTTCTCAAGTTTGCCGATTCACTGGACTGGCTGGCGCCGCTGGTGGTGCGTTTGTTCTTCGGCTATTTCTGGCTGGAGACAGGCTGGGCCAAGCTGCATAACCTGGACGCCTTCACGGAACGTTTCATCGGCTGGGGGATTCCATTTCCTGCCTTTAGCGCCGCGCTGTCAGCGGGGACGGAGTTTGTCGCAGGTGGGCTGATCATGATTGGGTTGCTAACGCGATTGGCGGCGATCCCGATGATCATCAACATGGTTGTCGCCATTGCCCTGGTGGTCATCAAGAACGTCGGCAGCTTCGATGACTTCGTCGAGTTGGATGAGTTTGTTTACATTCTCATCTTCTTCTGGCTGCTCATGGCGGGTCCGGGCAAGGTCAGCGTTGATACGCTGATCAACCGCCGGCTGGGATTGCGGAATCGTTGATCGAGCCGCTGACCCGCCCGGCTCTTTTTGTAGCACTCGTGTCTACGCTCGGGTTATGAAGTAGATAAGGTGTCGGGGGTCGCATTTTTCTGCGAAATGCTGAATGCCGGGAATGATATTTTAATCGCTTCAAAGATAACTCGTCTCCGACCCCTAGTGTTCTTTAAAACCTAGCCCCAGGCGTCTGCACTCAAGCCGCACTTCCCAGCATCCGCACTTCATGTTGCGGGAACGGGATGACGATGTTCCTGCTGCGGAAGGTTTCGACGATCGTCTTTTTGATCTCGCCTCCTGCAGGGCCGTAATCCGGCACGTTGACCCACGGCTTCACCGCAATGTTGATCGAGGAATGGGCAAGCACGCTGACCGCGATAGCGGGAACCGGCTCTTTCAGTATCCGCGGGTTGTTCTGCAGCACTTCGTTGATTGTCGAAAGCGCTTTGTTCAGGTCAGTGTCGTAGGCGACGCCGACCATGACTTCGAGCTGCCGGATCTTTCCGTAGTTGTGCAGGATCTCGCCGACGATCTTGCGGTTGGGGATGACCAACTGCGACAGGTCCGCGTGGCTGAGTACGGTAGTGAAGAGACTGATGTTATCAACCTGGCCTTCTTCGCCGACGATCGAGATGTAGTCGCCGACGCGGAATGGCCTGGTAAAGATGATGGTCAGTCCGGCCACCATGTTGCCAAGCACGCCCTGCATCGCCAGGGCGATGCCGGCGCCGGCCACGCCGAGGCCTGCAATCAAAGGCAGCAGTTCTACCCCGAGGTTCTGCAGCGCCATGATCGCGAACAGACCCACGACCAAGATCCGCACGATCCGCATCAGCAACTGGCGAACCAGTGGCTCGAGATTGAATTTTCTGAGCCCACCATCGATGATCCTGCCTGCCCAGCGGCCCGCGAAGATGCCGACGACGACGATTGCGACCGCGACTAGCACTTTCGGCCCGAACTGGATGACCAGATCGATGACCGTGCGTTTCACGTGTTCCAGTGTTTCGAGTTGATCGTTCATGAGCGTCCTTTCATAAAGATTCTAGAGGGTCGGAGTTGCATTTTTTCGGGAACGCTAAATGTCGGGAGTGAAACTTTAATCGCTTAAAAAATAATTCGTCTCTGACTCCTAGTGTTCTATTGCATGTTTTCTGGGTGATTTGCACCACCACGCTTCAATGGTGTTACATGGTCAACTGCGTAGCCAGGAAATGCGCCGAAGGTTTTTCAGGGGACCGAACAATCGTTCCATGGCGATTCGGGTGCGCCGTGTTGAATTTCGGTCGGTTTTCAAGTCACACTCTTAGAATTTGAAAGTTCCTTGCAGTAAACCGCCGTAGCGCTCGGTCTTGAAATTAACGGGTTGCGGTAAACCACCGCCACCGAAGGCTACGTCCTCGAAATGTGCATTACCCTTGGTTTCAACGTGCCAGTACCTGCCGCCCACGCCGAGGCTAAACATTTGCGTAACCTGATAACTTAGTATGGCCTCAAGTTGGACACCGCTGTGACCTGTGCCGTCATCTGGAATGGGACCGGTAAAACCCCCCGGGGTCCCGATCCGCAACCAGTGGGTGTCATGACTATCCAGTCGCGTATAAGGTAGCCAAGCGGCATCAGCAGTCAGCTTCAGACCGCCTGCCAGCATTATGTCGCCAACAAGACCAAGACGGACTGAATGCCAGATGCCATCATTCGTAATAACAAGGGTCGAGTCCGGTATTGCGGAAACACATATAACAGGATTGGAGGCAGTCTGAGTACAGCCGTGGGCATTCAACTTCTCGTGGTAATAATGGTAGCCGACAAATGCTCCTAACCTGTAACTCGGCCGCTTGAGGAAATTGAAGCCGACATCAGCACTGGCATACGTAATGTTGCCGTCCTTCAGATCGCTCGAAGTAGCCGAGTACGGTACAACACCCGGCGGAAAGTCCTCATCCTTTAGATTGCCGTTCGTAACTTTCCCGAGGCCGACATAGCCTTTAAAGAACGCACCGGATGAATGGTCGTTGGCGCGGAAAAAGAATTCTCCGGAATGAGCAGTCAGGTCACTGTAGGTGGGCCGCGAGACAATCGCTGACCCGGTCGTGTCGTAAAGATCCTGCGCAGTCTTGCCACTACTATACCAATAACGAATACCGAACTCGGTTTCGGGTACTGTAAGCGACGGCTGAGCGTCGTTGGTTGTGCCCGCTGCGTTGGCCGTTTTCTGGGCCGGGCTTTCATTGAACTGGTAGTTCATTCCGGCACGGACAACATGACCTGCCAAGCGGAAATCCGTATGGGTGTTGAACGGCGGGATAGGCGGCGTCGGATAACCGACCACCGTGGCCCCGCCGAGATCGTAATAAAGATATTCGAGCTTCGCTGTCAGGCTGTTGGTGACGGCGTATTCTGCGCCCGCGCCGGCTGTCCAGCCGACCCTCGTGCTCGTGTCTGAGCCAATAAAACTTAGGCCAGGGAAAGTCAGATTCGTCGAGGCCCTCACTTGCCCATAGGCAACACCACCGGTTCCATAGATCATCAGGCGATCGAGAGGCGTGAAGCCGAGACGGCCTCTCAATGTCCCGAACCAGTCGAGCATTTGCCTCTCGTTAAAGGTGAAAGGAACGGGGCCGGCGACAACTCCGCTCGTCGCGGCAGTCCCGGAAATCTTGCTATACGAGATGTCAGCTTCGATGCCGAGGACGACGTTGTTGATCCGAGAATTGTGCCCAATCTGGAGACCGCCGATGAAGCCGTTTGCTTTAAGGCTATAAGACGCTGGAACTGCAGGAGCCAAGCCTACAAAACCTCCGTCTGGAAATCCTGTCACCGTGCTGGTGGAATCTCTGCCCCGCGAGTAGCCTGTGTGCAGACCGATGTAGCTACCACTCCAACGGGAGGGAACTGCCGTGATGACCGACGTCGTAGTCACCACCGGGTCGGCGGATAGAGCCGCCGTCTGGAGCATTGAAAAACAAGTGGCTGCGAGCAAAAACTTTTTCATGCCCACCTCCCCAGAACCACGTTCCTAAACCGCTCAGTTTTGCGTTTGTATCAAGCGGCCAAATTGCTCCGACTTTTCCCAGATGGACATACCGAACACTGAACCAAAAGTACTATAGTCCTATCTCTAGCCCCCAGCAACGATCCGCCGGACGATTTCTTTTCTGTTTGCAAAGCGAGCTCAGCCGCCCTGGGGGATTCTAAGGGATTAGGGTCGCGTTTTTTCTGCGGAACGCTGAATGCCGGGAGTGAAATTTAATCGCTTCAAAAATAATCCATCTCTGGTCCCTAAGGCGCTCCGATGAAGTCTTGCTTGCCGATCTCGACGCCACAGTGCCTGAGAATGTCATAGGCGGTAGTAACGTGGAAATAGAAGTTAGGCAGCGCGAAATTTAAGAGAAAGGGCATGCCCAAAAAGGTCAACGTATTATTACGTATCTGCAACGTAATGGTTCTCTCCTCCGAACCGTTAATTTGCTCTGGCTTCAACGTCTCGAGGTAAGCGATCGTCTTGTCGATACGTGTTAAAAGCTCGGGAAAGGTGGCCTCATTGTCCTCAAACTTTGGCGACTCCCGCCCTGCCAAACGCGCTCCACATCCTTTGGCGGCGTCCGAAGCAATTTGAACTTGCCGCGCCATAGGAAACATGTCGGGGTAAAGACGGCTATTGATCAGGACTGTAGGCTCGATTTTCTTTGCTTCCGCGTAGGTTGCGCCCTTTGCAAGAATCGCTGCGAGGTTTTTTAACATGCGGATAAAAACTGGTATTGAGGCTTCGTACATCGATATCGTCATTGGGCTGCCCCCGGTTTCACGGACACCTTGTTAAGGTAGGATGATACCTATGGAGGTGTACGATGGAAAGACGGAAATTCAGCCGGGAGTTCAAGCTTGAGGCAGTGAAGCTGGTAAAGGAACGCGGGGTGGCGCTTACG